>DWZY01000304.1 GCA_019117325.1 Candidatus Brevibacterium intestinigallinarum | reverse complement strand
TACTTCGAGACCTCGCAGCGAGTGATGGCCCGGCTGCAGGCGCGGCTCAAGGAGGACGCCGGGATGGACGCCTCCGACTACAACCTCCTCATGGTGCTGGCGGAGGCGCCGGAACGCACCCTGCAGATGAGCGTGCTGGCGGACCGGATCGTGTTCTCCGTGCCGCGGCTCAGCTATCGGATCGGCGTGCTCGTGGAGCGCGGCTGGGTCGACAAACTGCCGTGTGCGGACGACCGGCGGGCGCACAACATCGTGCTGACGGAGGACGGGGCGCGGGCGCTCATGCGTGCCGGCCGTGATCATCGGCGGGAGATCCACACGGTCTTCGACGGTGTGCTGGACGAGGAGGACATGGCTGCGCTCGAGCGGGTCATGGGCAAGATGCGGGCGGCCGTCGACTCCTGAGACGGGGCGTTCTCGCAGGTGCCGCGTCGTGCCAGACTGGGGGCATGAGCGAAGAAGCACTCGGCGGCACGGACAGTGCCCAGGCGCCCCCGGCAGGCCTCGTCAAGACCATCGCGTTCCCCACGGCGGAGCTGCGCGCGCATGTCGACGCGAAGATCGAAGATCATCAGCAGTCGCGGACGAAGTTCGTCGTCTGGTCCGCGGATGAGCAGTCGCCCGGGCTGGACAAGTCATCGATCGACGCGGTCATCCTCCCGTACCCGGATCACGGGCCCACGATCGCGAAGCTGGGCGAGCTGCCGAACCTCAAGTTCGTGCAGATGCAGACCACCGGGTACGACGCGATCATCGGCAAGGTGGGGCCGGAGGTGCAGGTGGCGACGGCCTCCGGCGTGCACGCGGCGGCGACCGCGGAGCTCGCCGTGGCTCTCACGCTCGCGCGGCTGCGGGCCGTGGATGATGCGGCTCGCGACATGACGCGGCAGAAGTGGAATCACCGGCAGCGTCCCTCGCTGGCGGATCGGAAGGTCCTCATCGTGGGTGCGGGCGGGATCGGGAATGCGATCTTCGACCGCTTCGCGCCGTTCGAGGTCGATCAGGCGCGTGTCGCCACGACCGCGCGGGACGACGACCGCGGGCACATCCACAGCATCGACGAGCTGCCGGAGCTGCTGCCCACGGCAGAGGTCGTCGTCCTCATCACGCCGCTGACGGAGCGGACGGACAAGCTGGTGAACAAGGAGTTCCTCGCCGCGCTGCCGGATGGGGCTTTGGTCGTGAATGTGGCGCGCGGGGGAGTCGTCGACACGGACGCGCTAGTGGCAGAGCTGGAGACCGGTCGTCTGCAGGCGGCGCTGGACGTCGTCGATCCCGAGCCGCTGCCGCAGGATCACCCGCTGTGGTCGACACCGAATACGCTGCTGACGCCGCATGTGGGAGGAAACGCGTCGGCCTTCCACCCGCGGATCGAGAACCTGCTGGTCGAACAGCTGCACCGCCTGAGCGTGGGCAGGGAGCTGCTGAACGTGGTGGACGTGTCGGAGGACTGAGGCGCGGCGGTTGCGGGGCGGTTCGCTGCTGACGTCTGGCGGCGGCGCGGATGCGCGGCTTCCGCGTGACCGCGTGACTTCGTGATCGCGGGGCCGCGCCGTTCACCTGATTTCGCGAGGGACGGGCTCCTGGCTCGGGGGACACCTGCATGCAGATGTCCCTCGGACCAGCAGCCCGTCCCTCGCGTTGTGGCGATGAAGCGCGGGCTTGAGGGCAGTGCCGGGTGAACGGAAGCGCGGATCAGTTCGGGGCGCAGTCGCTGCCGTAGGGGTTCACCGTGCAGTCGTCCTCGACGCGGTACTTGTGGTACCGGTACACGGTCATGGGCAGGCCGTCGCTCTCGACTGCGGCTGTGCCTGCGATGTCATTCCATCCGGAGCCGTAGTTGTACTCGCCGGTGTAGACGGTTGTGAGGGTGACGGTGCGCTCGCCCTTGTCGGAGTACGTGTGGGTGATCGTTCCGAGCTCCGGTCGCCGCGGCTCCGCGCCGGGCGAGGGCGATGACGTTGCGTTCCCGTCGCCGAAGTCCCAGTGGTACTCGATGGGAGTCGCACGTACACGCAGCGGGAAGCCCAGGAGCTCCGCGTCGAACTCCTTCACTCCGGCGTCGGCCCAGAATGCGGTGGGCTTGCCGGTGACGGTCCAGTCGACCGGCAGCGCATACGGGTCTGACGGCGGGATGGGGAAGGACGCGAAGTCGGACTCGCTGGGGACCGGGGGAGCGACGTACTCGCCACCACCGTCGTCCGGCGGTGGGCCATCAGGGATTTCCGGGGTGTAGCCGCAGGGCCCGTCGTAGTCGCACTCCAGGCCGGGCGGCAGGTCGTCGAAGGGGCCTCGCTCGGGCTTGGGGTGGTAGCCTCCTCCGCCACCACCGCCGCCCCCGCCACGGTCGCCTCCACCGTCACGGCCTCCACCGCCACCGCCTCCGCCATCATGCCTGTCGCATTGGATTTTGGCGCCGTACATTGAACAGCGATCCGTGACTGACCAGTCAGTTGGGCTGGCAATCGCTGTACTGGAAACCATGGGCGTGGTTGAAGCAACAAGGGCAACGAACGCCATTCGGAGCCACTGAGAAGGAACCTCAGTGCTCATCACACGAGATTCTTGAGTCGCGGCGGCCAGAAACTATCCACTGATCGTCCTCAAACACGGCGTCAGTTTCGAAGCTATATTCGTTGGGGCGATCGGTATAGATGGGCGTGTCTGGATCCGAGTCATCGTAAATGACATAGTCATCGAAGCTGTAGCAAATGGAGATAGTTGACCGAGTGTCGTCGAAGCTGAGTATTGTTGCAGATTCTGGGATTATGACGCCTCGAGTGCGGATGCCGTCCGCATAGTTGGACGACATGTCAGAAAGATGCCATTCGAGCAGTTCTTCATCGACTTGACCCTCCAGCGACTTAGCTTTGTCGACACTCTCGTCCGACAGTGAGCTAGTCAGAATGTTGAACTCATCTATGAGGAGGAGC
>DWZY01000303.1 GCA_019117325.1 Candidatus Brevibacterium intestinigallinarum | reverse complement strand
GGCGGCATCGATCCCTGCGCGCTGGACCAGGATCCCCGCCAGCACCTCGACATCGTCTTCGACCTGGCCGAGCGCCACGGAGCCGGGATCGACATCCACCTGCACGAGCCGGCGGAGCTGGGCCTCTTCAGCGCCCAGCAGATCATCGCGCGCGTTCGGGCCCTGGACATGCGGGGCCGCGTGACGATCGCGCACGCGTTCTTCCTCGCGGGGATCTCGGAGAGCCAGCGCGCGCAGGTCCTCGCTGAGCTCGCGGAACTCGACATCGCCCTGGCAACCGTGGCGCCCAGTGGTCGCGGAACCCTGCCCCTGCTCGAGATCTTGGACGCGGGGGTCCGGATCGGTCTGGGACAGGACGGGCAGCGCGACTACTGGTCGCCCTACGGCAACACGGACATGCTGGACCGCACGTGGCAGCTGGCCTTCACGAACGGACTGCGCCGTGACTCTGACATCGAGCGCGCGTTGGAGACCGCGACGCTGGGAGGCGCGCGGGTGCTCGATCCATCTCTGGGCCGGTCGGAGTGGCGCGGCGTGGGTGTGGGCGACGCGGCCGACCTGGTGCTGGTCCCGGGAGAGTACCCGGCGTCCGCCGTCATGGACCGTCCGGGCGACCGCACGGTGATCCGCGCCGGCCGTGTCGTGGCCGATGCCGGGGAGCTCGTCTGAGCTGACGCTCGTCTTCGATCGCTTGCCCTGGTCGCTCGCTTCGTCTGGTCGATGAGGACTACGGTCAGAGAAGCCACGCTCCTCCTGGGCCTTCCCGGTCGGGACGGACGATGCGCAGTCGGAGCTGGCGGCCACGACAAGCACACACCGGAGGATGGCCCCGTGCCCAGGATCGACCTCATCACGGATGTCCCGGCGTCCCCGGAGGACTGTTTCGAGCTGAGCCTGTCCGTCGACGCGCATCAGTCGTCGATGGCGGACTCCGGGGAGCGCGCGGTCGCGGGCGTGACGTCCGGTGTCATGCACCTGGGGGACACCGTGACGTGGAGGGCCCGCCATCTGGGCGTTCCCGTCAGGATGACGTCCGTCATCAGCGCACATGACGCTCCTCATCGGTTCGTCGACGAGCAGACGTCCGGACCGTTCCGGCGCTGGTGGCACGAGCACCGCTTCGAGGCGGTGCCGGGCGGCACCCGCATGACGGACGTGGTGGAGTTCGAGTCGCCGGCGGGTCCGATCGGGCGGGCGGTGAACGCCGTCTTCCTCACGCGCTACATGACCACGCTCCTGCGGCAGCGGAACGCGTGGCTGGTGGAGGCGCTGACCGGTCCGGGTGCCTCAGGCCCGTGAGTCATGCGCACGGCCCTGCGTCCCGGCTGGTGCCGGGGCGCAGGGCCGTGCGAGCGCGCTCAGACGCTGAGGATCGCGTGTCTGATCAGACGACGCCCAGTGCGATCATCGCGTTGGCGACCTTGCGGAAGCCCGCGACGTTCGCGCCCACGACGTAGTCGCCTGGGCGGCCCACCTCGTCGGCGGTCTCGAGGCACGTCGCGTGGATATTGCGCATGATCTCCGTCAGGCGCGCCTCCGTGTAGTCGAAGGTCCACGTGTCGCGGCTGGCGTTCTGCTGCATCTCCAGCGCACTCGTCGCGACGCCGCCCGCGTTCGCGGCCTTGCCGGGACCGAAGCCCACGCCGGCCATGCGGAAGACCTCGACGGCCTCCGGGGTGCACGGCATGTTCGCGCCCTCCGCGACGACCTTGAGGCCGTTCGAGGCGAGCGTGCGAGCGTCCTTCTCGTCCAGCTCGTTCTGAGTGGCGCTGGGCAGGGCGATGTCGACGGGCACATCCCACACGCTGCCGCCCTCCACGTAGCGGACGTGGCTGCCGCGGCGCTCGGCGTACTCGTGGATGCGACCGCGCTCGACCTCCTTGATCTGCCGCAGCAGGTCGAGGTCGATGCCCTTCTCGTCGACGATGTAGCCGCCGGAGTCCGAGGCCGTGATCGGGATGCCGCCCAGCTGCTGCGCCTTCTCGATCGCGTAGATCGCGACGTTGCCGGAGCCGGAGACGCCCACGCGGCGACCGTCGAAGGACGCCTCGCGCGCCCGGAGCATCTCGTTCGCGAAGATCGCCGCGCCATAGCCGGTGGCCTCCGTGCGGACCAGCGAGCCTCCCCAGTCCAGGCCCTTGCCCGTGAGGACGCCGGCCTCGTAGCGGTTGGTGAGCCGCTTGTACTGGCCGAACAGGTAGCCGATCTCGCGCGAGCCCACGCCGATATCGCCGGCCGGGACGTCGGTGTACTCGCCGATGTGGCGGTGCAGCTCTGTCATGAACGACTGGCAGAAGCGCATGATCTCGCCGTCCGAGCAACCGTGCGGGTCGAAGTCCGAACCGCCCTTGCCGCCGCCGATCGGCAGGCCCGTGAGCGAGTTCTTGAAGATCTGCTCGAAGCCCAGGAACTTCACGATGCCCAGGTTGACCGATGGGTGGAACCGCAGTCCGCCCTTGTACGGTCCCAGCGCTGAGTTGTACTCGACGCGGAAGCCGCGGTTGATGCGAACCGTTCCCTCGTCGTCAACCCACGGGACGCGGAAGATCAGCTGACGCTCGGGCTCGCAGAGGCGCATGAGGATTCCGTGCGCCTCGTACTCCGGGTGACGACCGCGCAGCGTCTCGAGCGATTCGAAGACTTCGCGGACGGCCTGATGGAACTCGGGCTCGCCCTGATTGCGCTGCAGTACGGTGTCGTAGGTGGCCTGGAGGTTAGCGTCCATGTACTGAAGTCCTTCTGCTGGTGTGGTCGCGACGTCCACTATAAAGTACATAGCGCTACTGATGGTAGACAAATCGGTCGAAGAGTCGGCTCCTCCCGGACGCGGAGCTCGCGTGTGCGGGTCCGGTCATCACGGGTCGGGCTGATTAGAATCAGGCTGACGGGTCGGGGCCCGCCCGATGATCCGCGCCGAGGACGGTGGCGGGCCCGGGGGGCCGCGCCGGATCAGCTGCGAACAGTCAGCCCAGGTGGGCCGGCATCATCCGAAGGTGTGGAACTGTGGTCGAGAACAACGAGCCGCCCGGGCATGAACTGAGCCCGCAGGTGGAGGGCGGACGTCCGATGTCGCCGCCGCCCAAGTCCCTCGAGCAGTCGATCGCGGAGACGACCCGCCAGATGAGGCACGCCCGCGGCTTCACCCTGTCGGAGCTGGCGAACCGCGTGGGTGTGAGCCGGCAGATGCTCTCGAAGATCGAGAACGCGCAGACCTCCGCCAGCCTGGCGACCGTGGATGCCCTGGCGAAGGCTCTGGGCATCCCGGTCACCAGCCTGTTCCGCGCGGCGGACTACGAGACCCAGGTCGTGTTCTCGAAGGCGGGCCAGGCGCCGGAGACCGTGCGTCGCGCCAGCAATCTGGGGCACCGCTACCAGCTGCTGGGCCAGGTCATCCGGCACCACGGCCTCTTCGAATCCCTGTTGGTGACCCTCACGGAGGAGAGCCAGCCGTTCCCGCTGTTCCAGCACATGGGCTCCGAGTTCGTGTACGTGGTCGAGGGCGAGATGGACTACCAGCACCAGGAGACGACGTTCCGCATGGAGGTGGGAGACGGCATCCTGTTCGATGCCGAGGGCATCCACGGCCCCGCCCGCATCATCAAGGCGCCGGTCCGCTTCCTGTCGGTCAACGTCTCCGAGGAGCGGCCCGCGGACCCGCACGAGTCGGTCCGTCCGCACGATTCCGACTGACCGCACGGGTCGCCCCGAGGGAGAACCGCCTCACAGCGCGGCGTTCCCCTGCTCCCCGGTGCGGATCCGGATGACCTCATCGACGGGAGTCGACCAGATCTTGCCGTCTCCCACCTCGCCGGTCCTGGCGGACTGGGCAATGACATCGATGACGGGAGCGGCCTCGGCGTCCGTCACGAGGATCTCCAGCCGCATCTTGCCGATGAAGTCGATCGTGACCTCGGACCCGCGGTAGACCTCCGTGTGACCGCTCTGCCGGCCGTACCCCGTGCAGTCGCTGACCGTCATGCCGTTGATGCCGTGCTGCGCGAGTGCGATCTGAACGGACTCGAGCGCTCCCGGCTGCAGGATCGCAGTGATGAGCCTCATCTCACTTCACCTCCTGCGTGGGCACGGGCTGGGGGATGACGACGCTGCGCGTCACGCTCCGCGCGGTGAGCGGCGTCTGCGAGTAGTCGTAGCCGGACTCTGCGTGGGCGGCCACATCGATGCCGGAGGACTCCTCGCGGGCGGTGACCCGCAGGCCGCCCATGAGTGCGCGGAGGATCAGCGCGATGATGGTCGTCATGACGAGGCTGTAGACCAGCACGGCCAGGGAGCTCAGCGCCTCGATGCCCAGCAGCTCGAAGCCACCGCCGTACAGGAGGCCCTGCGCCTCGGCGGGGGCGGCGGGGTCGGCGAGGAAGCCGATCGCCAGGGTGCCGATGAGGCCTGCTACCAGGTGGACTCCCACCACGTCGAGTGAATCGTCGTAGCCCAGCTTGTTCTTCAGCCCGATCGCCAGGGCGGAGCCCACGCCGGACAGTGCGCCGATCACCAGGGCGCCCATCGGGCTGACCGCTGCCGCAGCGGGCGTGATGCCCACGAGGCCCGCCACGATGCCCGAGGCCGCGCCCAGAGACGTGGGTCGGCCGTCGCGGATCTTCTCGACGATCAGCCACGCGAGCATGCCGGCCGCAGGTGCCGCGAGGGTCGTGGCCCAGGCATGCGCTGCGACGTGGTCGGCCGCCAGGGCGGAGCCCGCGTTGAAGCCGAACCAGCCGAACCAGAGGAGGCCGGCGCCCAGCATGACGAGGGGCAGGTTGTGGGGACGCATGGGGGTCGAGCCCAGGCCGATCCGCGGTCCCAGGATGACGGCGAGGACGAGCGCAGCCGCACCCGCGTTGATGTGGATCGCGGTCCCGCCCGCGAAGTCGATCGCACCCAGTGTGTTCGCGATGAACCCGCCCGTCTCAGAGACGGCGCCGTCCGCGGCGAACACCCAGTGGGCCGCCGGGAAGTAGACGAGCACGGCCCAGGCGGCCGCGAAGGCGACCCAGGCGGAGAACTTCATGCGGTCCGCGACCGCACCGCTGACCAGCGCGACCGCGATGATCGCGAAGGCCGCCTGGAAGCCCACGAACGCCAGCGCGGGCACGGTCCCCACGACGGCGTCAGGGCCCAGCAGGGCTGTCAGCCCCGCGAAGTCGAAGGGGTTGCCCACCAGGCCGCCGAAGGACTCGCCGAACACCATGGAGAAGCCGAACAGCACCCAGAGGACGCCCACGATCCCCATCGTCACGACGGACATCATCACCATGTTCAGCACGCTCTTCGCGCGCACCATTCCGCCGTAGAAGAACGACAGGCCCAGGGTCATCAGCAGCACGAGCGCCGCACTGATGAGGACCCACGCAGTGTCGCCGGCGGAGATCTCAGCAGTTGTCATCGCACCCTCCTCAAGAGGTCTCAGATCACCAGTCTGCTACTGGCATGTGCAGACAGTAACTGAGGGTTTACCTGAATGGCAACTGATGGATGCGGGTGTAATCTGTAAGTGTCATAGGGCGCGGCCGCGGGATCAGCCGCCCGCGGGGCGCGGTCGCCCGGTGTCCGTCCAGTCGTCGATCGTCGAGAGGGGACCGCCCACGCGGTACTGGGCTCCGCGGTGGTGATCCGGCAGTCGATCGCCCGCGCCGAACAGCTTGTGGCGCAGCGTGCCGGGCGTGTATTCCTCCTGGTAGACGCCCCGGCGCTGCAGCTCCGGCACGACGAGGTCCGCGACGTCCTCGAAGGTCCCCGGCGTCGTCGCGTACGCCAGGTTGAACCCGTCGACGTCCGTGTAGTCGACGATGTCGGTAAGGGTGTCGGCGATCTCCTGCGGCGAGCCGATGAAGTTCTGCCCCTGTCCGCCCACGCCGCCCAGCTTGACGATGTCTCGCACGGTCCAGGTCCGCCCGTCCTCGTTCTGCCCCTGGAACGCCTCGAGTGCGGACTGGATCGCGTTCGACTGCACGTTGCCCAGCGGCTCATCGAGGTCGTAGGTCGACAGGTCGACGCCCAGCCAGCCGGAGAAGAACACCTGCGTGCCCTCGACGCTCGCGTACGACAGCAGGTCCTGGTGCTTCGCACGAGCACCGGTTGCCGTCTCGTCTGTGATGATGGAGCTGAGCAGGTAGATCTTCGCGTCATAGGGGTCGCGGCCCGCATCGACAAGCGCCCTGCGGATGCGCTGCACTGTGGACTTCGCCGCGTCGCGGGTGGGGCCGCCGATGAAGATCGCCTCCGCGTTCTGCGCCGCGAAGGCGACGCCGCGCGGGGAGGCACCCGCCTGGAACACGACGGGGGTGCGTTGCGGCGACGGCTCGGACAGGTGGATGCCCGGGACATCGAAGTGCGTCCCGTGATGCCCGATGTGGTGCACCTTCTCCGGGATCGCGAACACCCCGGACTCCGCATCGCGCACGACGGCATCGTCCTCCCACGATCCCTCGAGCAGCTTGTAGATCACCTCGAGGTATTCGTCCGCGTGGTCGTAGCGCGCGTCGTGGGTCAACTGATCGGTCTGCCCGAAGTTCCGGGCGGCGGACGGCAGGTAGCCCGTCACGATGTTCCAGCCCACGCGGCCCTTCGTGAGGTGATCGAGGGTGGACAGCCGGCGGGCGAAGGGCACGGGGTGCTCGAACGCGGTGCCAGCGGTGATCCCGAAGCCCACGTGCTCCGTGACCGCCGCGCCGATGGCCGCGAGCTGGACGGGGTCGTTGACCGGCACCTGGGCGCCCTGGCGGATCGCGGCGAGGTCGTTGCCGCCGAACACGTCGTAGGTGCCCAGCACGTCCGCGATGAAGATCGCGTCGAAGAGGCCGCGCTCGGCGATCCGGGCCAGGTCCTGCCAGTACTCGAGGTCCTTGTACTGCCACGACCGGTCGCCCGGATACCGCCACAGGCCGGGTGACTGGTGGGCGACGCAGTTCATGTCGAATGCGTTGAACCGGATCTGCTTCGTCATGCGCGCACCGCCTCGCGCGCGGCGTCCTGCTCCTGGCCCGCGGACTCTGTCGTCGCCTGGTCCGTGGCCCCACCTGCCGCATCGGTTGCCCCACCTGCAGAGACGCCCACGTCCCACAGGTAGACGGGGTCGGTGCCGTTGACGGCGGCGTCGCCGATGATGCGCTGCTTGTAGATGACGGGGTTGTGCGAGCCCACGGTGCGCGCGTTCCGCCAGTGGCGGTCCAGGGACAGTGCCTGGCTGGTGCCAGACGCCCCCAAGGCGTCGAAGAGGGCACTGGCCGCCCGGGGCACCAGCTCCGTGAGGACGACCTGGCCCTTCGCGGTCGCCAGCTCGGCGTCCGCGAGTGCCGTCCGGTGTGCATCGGAGCCGCGCTGGGTCTCAAGGTCGGAGACCGCCTGGAGCGCGTGGGCCGCCCGGTCCGCGATCGCGTCGGCCGCGAACGCCGCGGACTCGACCTGCCCGATGACGGCCAGGATCTGACCGTCGTTCCGCGCCAGCGGTGCCAGGCCGTGCGTGTACACGCGGGTGCGGTCGCGGACGGCCTGTGCCGCGTCATCCGCCGCGCGGCGGGCGATGCCGGCGTGCACGGACAGCAGGACCAGCTGGTAGAGCGCGGTCTGGTAGCTGAACCGGTCTGTGAGGGTGAGGACGTTCGCCGGGTCGACCGGGACGTCCTCGAAGACGATCGTGCCGGTGCCCGTCAGCTTCTGCCCGAAGCCGTCCCAGTCGTCGGAGATCGTGACGCCGGGTGCGTCGGTGGGAACGAGGACGGCGACCGTCGAGCCGTCGTCCGCGGTCGCCGTCGCGTCCGTCCACTGCGCGTAGATGCTGCCCGTCGTGTAGTACTTCCGTCCGCTCAGGCGCAGGCCCGCCGAGGTCTGGGTCACCCGGGTGAGCGATCCCGCCGTGGTCGTGGGGCCGGTCTCGCTCCAGGCGTTGCCCACGAACTCACCGGACAGGAACCGGTCGAACCAGGTGGTGCGGGACGCATCCGTCGCGTGGAGGCGGTCCTCGACGATCGCGAACTGGCCGCGGAAGATCTGCGGGATGTTCGAGTCCGCAACTGCGGCCTCCCTCCACAGCGTCGCGGCCTGCGGCAGGGTGAGGCCCGCGCCTCCCGCATCCTGGGGCACGCGCAGCGCGCCGAAGCCCGCGGTCGCCAGGGCGCCCACCTCCGCGCGCGGCAGCTCGCGCGCACGCTCCCGGTCGACGGCGCCGGCACTGACGCGCGCGAACTCCTCCCGCAGGGGTGCGGCGACACGGTCGAACTGCTGGGTCGAGCTCATGACGGTCCTCTCCTCGGACTGATCCCGGTGCTCCCCTCCAGGGAGCGCTTCCGCTGATGGCGCGGCCCCATGGGTGGGTGCACGACCGGGGTGATCGGTCTCGAGGCTAGGGACGGGCTGCGCGCACCCGTGCCGTGCGCGTCACAACCTCGTCATCCGGGGTCATGTCACGTCATGTGCGCGGTTCCGGCAGGTCAGGGGCGGGGTCGCTCCGGCCGGGCGCGGACAGGACCGTCCCGGCCGGGCCGCGTCACCGTCCGGTCGCCGCCTGCAGTCCCCATGCCACGAGGCCGCACAGCGCACCGCCGGCCGCGTGCATCGCGAGGATCGAGACGATCGCGAACGGTGCGGTCGCCAGTCCGGGACCGCCGGAGGTGAACAGCTGGATGCCGATGACCAGCGCCGAGGTGAGCATCCCGCCCGCGATACCCGTCGCCAGCAGGGTCAGGAACGGGCGGGGCGTGCAGGTCAGCCAGCCCACGAGGATCCAGACGACGCCGATCGCCAGCCACAGCCACGCGTTTACCGGCACCCGGGTCGTGCCCTCCATCCCCAGGAGGTTGATGGCGATATTCAGGATCGGATAGAGGAGGGTGAGCGCGCCCAGTCCGATCGCCAGGCGGTAGTCCGGCCCGGGCGGTGCGGGGGTCTGGGCAGAGGCGGTGGCGGGAGTCTGGGGCTGCTGAGGATTCTGTGTCTCGTCCATGCCCTCGACGCTACGGAGACCGGCGGCGCTGCCGCGTTCCTCCGCAGGCGACAGTCGTGTACGCCCGGAAGCGATGCCCTGTCTTCGCGCCGGTCCCTACGATGGTGGCATGGACGCGACGGAGACCACTCCCCGGTCGCGGGCGCTGGGCATCCTGTTCGCGGTCGCGGTCGCGAACGCCGTCCTGTTCCTGGCCCTGTGGGGTGAGACGACGGGGTGGTCCGGGGAGCGCGGCGGCGCCTACCTGGCTGTCGCGGTGGCCTTCGCCGTGTCCTTCGGCGTCTTCACCCTGGTGCGCGATCGCATCCCCCGGACCGCGCTGGTGCTGGCCGCGCTCGCCGTCTGCGCGTACTACACCGTGGGTCTGCCCAGCATCGGCGTCATCCTGCCGCTGCTCGTCATCCTCACGGCCGTCACCCTGGCCGGACATCGCACGTTCGCGCTGGTGACGGCCGGTCTCCTGTTCGTGGTCGCCTCGTTCTTCCGGATCCGAGGCGGCGATTCCGCCGAGGCCGTGCTGGGCTACGAGCTGCTGAGCAACCTCGTCCTCGTGGCCCTGGCCGTCGCCCTGGCCGAGGTCATCCGCACCCGCCGCGCGCTGCAGGCCAGCCGGGCGGACGCGGAGCGGATGGCCGCGCAGGCGGCGCTCGCCCGCGCGCAGCGCGTCCAGGAGGAGGACCGCACCCGGATCGCCCGCGCACTGCACGACGACCTGGGCCATTCCCTGGCGATCGTGTCGCTGCACGCGAACGCGGTGCTCGAGCAGGTGCCGGACGACCACTCGGCCGGCGTCAGCGCGCGGCATCTGCGGGAGGCGGCCTCCCGGTCGCTCGACCAGCTGCGCAGTGCGGTCCGTGCTGTCGGTGCCCCGGCCCGGGTCAGCACCGGCGCCGAGGCCGTGGCTGAGTCCGCAGACGACGCGGGCCTCGCGCGTGATGCGGGCTCAGTCGGGGATGCCGAGGAGGCGGGCGCGACCGCCCCCGTCGCAGAGCACTCGCTCGCCGGTCTCGACGCACTCCTCGACCGGATCCGCGCGGGCGGGGTGAGCGTCGACCTCGTGCGCGACCACGGTCCGCTGCCGCCCTCCGTCGATGCCGCAGCGGTCCGGATCGTACGGGAGGCGCTGACCAACGCGCTGCGGCACGCGCAGCCGGACCACATCGGTCTCGCCCTCACACAGTCCCGCGCTCCGGGGTCGACCGGCGACGCAGCGGGGCAGCTGCGGATCCGGGTGCTGAATGACGGCGTGAGCGGGGATGCAGTGGTACTCGGGGGAACCGGCGTGAGCCCGGAAACCGGTGTGAGCGAGACGACCGGGGTGACCGGTCAGACGGATGGGACTCCGCCGGACTCGACCGGACTGCGCAGCCTGCGCGACCACGCCGGGTCTCTGGGCGGCTCCCTCACGTGGGGTCGGAAGCATCCGGACCTCTTCGTGGTCGACGCGGCCCTGCCGGTGACAGACCCAGGAGACCTCCCATGACACTCCGGATCGTGCTGGTCGACGACCAGGAGCTGGTGCGCGCGGGACTCGCGCTCCTCGCCTCCCGCGACGGCGACATCGAGGTCGTGGGCGAGGCGGGCGATGGGTTGGAGGGTCTCGCGGTGGTGCGCCGGACCCGGCCGGATGTCGTCCTCATGGACCTCCGGATGCCGCTGGTGGACGGGATCGCGGCGACCGAGCAGATCTCGCGGGACCACGACCTCGGCGGTGTGCGGGTCCTGGTCCTCACGACGTTCGACACGGAGGAGGACGTGCTGGCCGCCGTGCGGGCCGGTGCCAGCGGGTACCTGCTCAAGGACGTGGACGGGCCCGGGCTGCGGCAGGCGATCCGCGACGTCGCCTCCGGTGATTCGATCGCGGACCCGTCGCTCACGGCGATCCTGTTCCGGCAGGCGGCACTCGCGGCGCACCGCCCGGAGATGGTGAGCGGGCTGAGCGAGCGGGAGACGCAGGTCCTGGCCCTCGTGGGGCGCGGGCTCACGAACGCGGAGGTGGCACCGCTGCTGTTCCTCAGCCCGGAGACGGTGCGCACCTATGTGAGCCGGCTGCGGACGAAGACGGGTGCGCGCGACCGCGCGCAGCTGGTGGTCCTCGCGTATGAATCAGGCCTGGTGACGCCGGGGTCGGGCCCTCCGGACGGGAGACCGGACCTGCATGCTCCCAGCTGACGCGGACGGTGCGGACTGAGTGGGTACGTCCTGACTGAGGAGGACGGCGCACATACCACCGCTCCGCGCATCGGCCGATGCGCGGGGCGGTCGTCGACTGCGGAGTGGCCGGGCGCGACCGCTCAGCTCAGTTGAGTTCAGCTCAGTTCATCGAGACGAGGATCTTCACCTCGCTGCGGTCGTCGAGCAGCTTGTGGAAGGCCTTCTCGACGATGTCCTCGACGACGATGCGGCTGGTGATGAACGGTGCGAGGTCGATGAGGCCCTCGTGGACGAGCCGGATGGCCTCGGCGTGGTCGTTCGCGTATCCGACCGACGAGCCGATGACCCGGTCCTGCATCGTGAGGCGTCCGGTGATGTCGAGCTCGTGCGGCTGCGTGTGGATCGCGATGACCTCGAGGCGACCGCCGGGACCCAGCACGTCGAGCAGCTGGTCGACGACGACGCCCACACCTGCGGCATCGAATGCGAAGGCGGCCATCGCGCTGCCTGCGTGCTCGCGCACGACCTGAGCCAGGTCCTCACTGGTCGGATCGACGGTGACGCTCGCGACGCCGGAGGTCTGGGCCGTGCGCCGGCGCTCCGGCGACACCTCACTCACGATCGTCGTGAGTCCGTAGGCGCGCAGCACCGCCGCGGTGAGCAGGCCGATCGGCCCGGCGCCGCCCACGACCGCGACCCTGCCCTTCGCGGAGTCGTCGACTCCGGCGTGGCGGACCGCGTGGACCGTCACGGACAGGGGCTCGAGGAGCGCGGCCTGGTCGAGGGGGATGTCGCCCACCTGATGGACCCAGCGCTCCTCGACGACGATGTGCTCGGAGAGTCCGCCGCCCAGCCCGGAGATCCCGATGAAGCCCATCTGCTCGCAGAGGTTGTACTTCCCGGCCTGACACGCGGCGCAGGTGCCGTCGACCATGAGCGGCTCGACCGCGACGTGGTCGCCCACAGCGAGCCCCTCGACGCCCTCGCCCACTTCTTCGACGACCCCGGAGAACTCATGGCCGGAGATGACCGGCAGCGTCTCGCCGGAGATCGGATGCGATTCCGTGTCCGTGGGGGCGGGCGGGATGGGTCCCTCGTGGAACAGGTGCAGGTCGCTGCCGCAGACCCCGTTGAACGCGGGCGCGATCTTCACCGTGCCGGGGCGGACCTGGGGCTCCTCGACCTCCTCGATGCGGATGTCTTCCCTGCCGTAGTACCGTGCGGCCTTCACAGCTCCTCCGTCTCCCGCCGGATCGTGCGCCCGACGTCCTCCCTCCACGGTAGGCGCGTGCGGTGACGCGCGGGTGACGGTATCGATGCGTGACCATGCATATGAGATGACCTCTGAGACGGTCGCGCATCACATCCGAACCCCTGTTCGGGGGACCGTCCGCGGTGCTAGTGTTGTCTCCTCATCTGTGCCGGATTGAGGCCCGAACCCAGCCGCTCCGGACGATGCCGATCACAACCCTTCGCCCGCGCACGCCCACAGGACCGACCTGTCACTCGTGCGTCGGAGCACCTCAGAGACTCGGAGCACAGTCGTGACCACCGATACCGGAAGCATGCGCGCCGTGGGGCGCGACGAGATCGACCCCGCGGGCATGCGGGTCATCTGGCTCCTGCTCGTCGCCGCGTTCGTCGCCATCCTGAATGAGACGACGATGGCGATCGCCATCCCGGAGCTCAACATCGCCCTGGGCATCCCGCCGGAGCAGGGGCAGTGGCTCACCAGCGCCTTCATGCTCACGATGGCGGTCGTCATCCCGACGACCGGCTTCATCGTGCAGCGCTTCACCACGCGGCAGGTCTTCCTCGCCGCGATCATCACGTTCGCGCTGGGAACACTCCTGTGCCTCGTGTCCCATGGCTTCCTCCTGCTCCTGCTGGGACGCATCGTCCAGGCGGCGGGCACCGGCATCATGCTGCCGCTGCTCATGACGACGATGATGAACGTCGTGCCGCCGCACTCCCGCGGACGGATGATGGGCCGCGTGGGCCTCGTCATCTCCCTGGCCCCGGCGATCGGCCCCACCATGTCCGGCATCGTGCTGGACAACCTGGGCTGGCGCTGGCTGTTCGGCATCGTCCTGCCGATCGCGCTCATCGCGATGGGCCTGGGCGCGAAGTGGATGACGAACCTGGGTGAGACCACCCGTGCCCCGTTCGATGCCATCTCCGTGCCGCTGTCCGCGCTCGCCTTCGGCGGCCTCGTGTTCGGACTCAGCCAGTTCGGCGGTGCCCACGGCGGCGACGGGACCGGGGCCTCGGCGACGGTGCTGGGATGGAGCTTCGTGGCCGGCGGCCTCGTGTTCCTGGGTCTGTTCGTGTGGCGCCAGCTGGCCCTGCAGCGGCGCGACGCGCCCTTCCTGGACCTGCGGGTCTTCGGCTCCCGGAACTACGTCCTGTCCGTCATCATCATGGCGGTCGTGGCGCTGTCGATGTTCGGCACGTTCGCGCTGCTGCCGCTCTTCCTCCAGACCGTCGCGGGCCTCACCGCGGCGCAGTCGGGGATGGTGCTGCTGCCGGGCTCGCTGCTCATGGGGCTGCTGGGACCGGTCATGGGCCGCATCTACGACGCGCAGGGCCCGCGGGTCCTGCTCATCCCCGGCACGATCATGATCGTCACCGCGATGTTCGTGTACTCCCGCGTGGGTGCGGACACGCCGGTGTGGATGCTCGTCGTCGTCCAGTCGATCATGTCGCTGGGCCTGGCCGCGTCGTTCACCCCGCTGTTCTCCGCGTCGCTGGGATCACTTCAGCGCCACCTCTACTCGCACGGATCCGCGGTCCTCAACACGCTCCAGCAGGTCGCGGGCGCTGCGGGCACGGCGATCCTCGTCGCGATCTACTCCGCAGCCCTCCACTCCGGCGAGGCTGCGGGCCTGACCCCGGCGGATGCGGGTGGCCCCGGTGCGCGCGCCGCGTTCCTCCTGGCCGCGTGCATCGCGATCGTCCCGGTCGTCCTGGCCTTCCTCATCCGGAAGCCCGAGGACCAGGACGAGGCCGAGCCGCAGGAGTCGGCTGCGCACTGACCATCGCGGACTGACCGTGGCGGTCTGAGGACGGCGCACTGACGGAGGTGGACTGAGGATGCGGGACATCGCCGGGAGGCTGGAGCGGCACCAGGTGCTGCTCTGCCTCGCGGCGCTGGCCGCCGGAGGTGTGCTGGGGCTGCTCGTCCCGTCCGTCGCCGGATATGCCGAGGCCGCGATCACCCCCGTGCTCGCCCTCCTCCTCTACGCGACGTTCCTGGGGGTGCCGGTGCGCGCGCTCACCGCGGCACTGCGCGACAGGCGGTTCCTCGTGACCGTCCTCGTCGTGAACGTCGTGGTCGTCCCGCCGGTCGTCCTCGCCCTCACGCGGATCATCGCGCACGACGAGGCCCTGCTCGTGGGCGTCCTGCTCGTCCTGCTGACCCCGTGCGTCGACTACGTCCTCGTCTTCACGGGGCTGGCCGGCGGCGCCCGCGAGCGCCTGCTCGCCGCGACACCGCTGCTCATGCTCGCCCAGATGGTCCTCCTGCCCGTCGTCCTGCGGGTCGTCCTGGGGCCCGAGGTCGTGGCCGCCGTGGATCTGGAACCGTTCGTCCGCGCATTCCTGGTCCTCATCGTGCTGCCCCTGGCCGCGGCCTGGCTCACGCAGGTGCTCGCCGCGCGCGGGCCGGCGGGCTGGTCGCGGGCCGTTCGCACCTGGACCGCCGGGGTCGAGGCCGCGATGGTCCCGCTCATGATGGCGACGCTGCTGGTCGTCGTCGCCTCCCAGATCGCCGGGGTGGGAGCGCGGTTCGGCTCGCTGCTGCTGGTCATCCCCGTGTTCGTCCTCTTCGCCGCGGTCATGGTTCCGCTGGGGATCCTCGCGGGCCGGATCGCCCGGCTGGACGTCGCCGGCACCCGCGCTGTCGCGCTCAGCGGAGTGACCCGGAACTCGCTCGTCGTGCTGCCCCTGGCGCTGGCACTGCCCGCTCGCTTCGACCTGGCACCGCTGGTCGTCGTCACGCAGACACTCGTGGAGCTGCTGGTCCTGGTCGTCCTCGTCCGCCTGGTGCCGCGATTCGTGCCCCATCCGGCGCGTGTCCGCGGTCCGGCTTAGGCTGGAGGCCGAGACTCAGCGACCCCCGAGGAGGCCGGCATGACGATCCGTGTGGTGACCGAGGAGCGATCCCGCTCCCTCGTCGACGAGGACCTGGCGCTGGCATCCGCGCGTGAGGCGTTCATGGCCTCAGTCTCCGACGCCACGGTTTATCCCGTCGTCGTCGCTCCGGTCACGGACGCGGGGCACCGCTTCACCGTGAAGTCCGGCGCGAGCGGTACGGCCGCCGTCATCAAGATCGGCAGCTACTGGCCGGGCAACGACGCGCACGGGCTGTCGAACCACGGGTCCTCCGTCGTTCTCCTGCACCCGGACACGGGACGGATCCGCGCCGTCGTCGAGGCCGCGGCCGGCAATGGCTTCCGCACCGCGGCCGCAGATGCGCTGGCCGTGCAGACGCTCGCCCGCGAGGACGCCCGCGTGCTCGCCGTCGTGGGCACCGGCCATCAGGCACTCCACGAGGCGGCCGCTGCTGTCCGCGTGCGCGCATTCGACACGGTGCTCATCGCCGGCCGCAGGCCCGAGGCTGCGCAAGCTCTGGCGGACGGGCTGCGGGAGCGGCTGGGGGCCTCGGGAGCGGACGGCAGCGGCGCGGACCGCAGCCGAGTCACCATCGAGACGACGGGCATCGAGGACGCGGTCCGGCGGGCCGACGTCATCGTGACCGCGACGAACGCGATGGCACCGGTCATCGACGCGGACTGGGTGCGGCCCGGCACGCACATCTCTGCCATGGGCGCGGACGGCTCCGGCAAGCAGGAGCTGGACCCGCGCCTCTACACGGCGGCATCGCTCTACTGCGACCTGCCGGACCAGTCGCGAGCGATCGGCGAGTTCTCGCACGCCGGGCCCGAGACCCCGATCACCGCCCTGGGATCGGTCCTGACCGGGGCCTCCCCGGGCCGCGTCGATGACCGGCAGATCACCGTGTTCGACAGTTCTGGGTTCGCCCTCCAGGACCTCGCCTTCGCCGAGGCGATCCTCGCCGCAGACGCACAGGCGGACTGAGACGTAGCGGCGGGCTGGATCACGGTGGGCAGCGGGCGCACAGCAGCTGCGCGCGTCGCGACGTTGCTCGTCGCAGCGATCCTGACCGTGACCGGGTGCGCGGGCGAGGTCAGTCCTGGAGACAGTGAGCCTACGGATCCGGGGGCAGGCGCCCCCGCCGCTGCCGTCACCCCTCCTCCCGCGGATACCGGCTTCGACTACCAGCTGGGAGGTGCGTACTCACCGCCCGAGGACACCGGCATCGTCGTGCGCGACAGCACCGCGGAGCCCGCGCCGGGGCCCGGGCCGCAGACCTCTTCGACTTCGCGATCACGGAGGACTGCGGGACCTTCGATGAGTGCGACGCCTATACGGATGCATACGCGGTGGTCCTCGACATCGAGTACGCGACCGGTGACGCGTTCGCGGACCTGTGCGCAGCCGGTGCTGTGCCCGTGACCGCGATCCGCAGGGACCTGGGACTGGTGGCGGCCTCGGCGGAGGGGTATGAGTTCGAGCGGTGTGCTGTGTCTGAGTGAGGGTGCCGGAGTGACGGTGCCGGGCCGCGGGCTCACTGGCAACGGGTGGTCAGGGGAGTGTGCGGATGAACTCGCTGATGTCGTCCGCGATCTCCTGCGGGTACTCCCCATTGAGCGCGTGGGAGGCGTCCGGGTAGACGCGCACGGACTCGTGTCCCAGTACTCGCGTGGCGGTGGTCGCCGCCGCATCCGGATCGTTCATGACTGACTGCCCGGCGAGCAGGGCGAGGACCGGCACGTCGAGGGACTCCAGCTGGTCCTCGGTGATGCGGGTGGGGGCGGGGACTCGCAGGCGGTAGTGCTGCATCCCGGCCTCGATCATGCGGGCGACGGGGACGTCCTCGACGGGGGCGCCGCCGGCGGTGTAGGAGGAGAACGCGTCCCGCCACGCGCGCGGTGCCCACGGCAGGCTCACCGGGATGGTCCGCAGGACCGTCCCGATCGGGATGTCGTCGAAGACGAACGGCGGGTCCAACACGGTGAGTGCCGAGATATGCGCGGTCGAGTGCACGGCGAGATTCACCGCGGACCAGCCGCCGATCGACAGGCCGACGAGGTGGAAGCGCTCCTCCGGCAGCTGCGCCAGGGTCTCGTCGAGCCACGCGGCCTGATCCGCATCGGAGTCGAGGGGTCGCTCCTGCAGGCTCCTGCCCGGCTCCCCCAGGAGGTCGAGCGCGTAGACATCGGCGATCGTGCGCAGCGAGGGCAGATTGTCCGCCCAGACCGGCACCCCGGAGCTGCGCCCGGGCACCAGAATGAGGGGATCGGCCGAGGGCTGCTGTGCGTCTGACGGCTCTGCAGAGTCTGTCGGCTCCGCTGACTGCTCGTTCGTCGCGGCGAATCGGTAGACGCGCACGGTGCCGTACTCGGTGCGCACGTCGAGCGTTGCGTCCGGCGGGGGCAGCTGGGCGAAGGCCTCGTCGTACGCCGCGAGGTAGCGATCGAGCCCCTCGGCGCTGTCCCAGTGCCCCACGGGTGAGGGCGTGCGCAGGGTGATGGCCGCGGTCGCCGCGAGTGCCGCCACGATGACGAGCGCGAGGGCTGTCCTCCGGCGCCACGGTCGCCTGCGCTGTGATCGCCAGCGACGCTGCGGCCTCGGTTCGGTGGTCGACTCCGGCATGGCGGTCCCTTCCCTGGTCGGACCCCTGTCCCGACTGGACTGTCTGATTGCTGAGCGGACTGATCGGCCGTGTTCACACACGGCGGCGTCATAGGTCTTCGCCGTTGCTGACCGATCGGTCAGTGTCTCTACCGTACGGTAAGATCGCGCTCATGGTCGAGGGAATGCCCAGCGCGGATTCGCATGAACGGACTTTCACGGAGCGGGCGCGCCGGCAGCAGCTCATCGGTGTCACGATCGAGCAGGTCGCCCAGCGAGGATTCGCGGGAGCCTCGCTGGCACGCATCGCCGAGGCAGCCGGCATCACGAAGGCCGCGGTTCTCTATCACTTCGGGTCGAAGGACGCGCTCGTCACCGCCGCGCACGCGGAGATCCTCGAGTCACTCGTCGCCACGGTGGGCGAGGCGCTGGAGGGTGCATCCGTCGCGGACCGACCCAGCACCTACATCCGCACGATGGTTGCCCACTTCCGGGACCACCCCCAGCACGCGCGGGTCCTCGCGGCGGCGGCCACGCAGGAGGGCTTCGACCATGCCCGCGAGGACAGGTGGGCACCCCTGGCGGGCCTCCTCGACGCAGCGGCACAGGCGCGCGACGATGCCCCCGCCGCTGACTCGCGTGCGCTCGCCGTTCTCATCG
>DWZY01000302.1 GCA_019117325.1 Candidatus Brevibacterium intestinigallinarum | reverse complement strand
GAGGCCGCGGGCGCCGCACATCCCGACGACGAGACCCGCACGCTCATCACGACCGCGCGGACCGCGGCCGGTGAGAGAGCGGCGCGACCAGCTCCGGACGCGCAGGCACCCATCTCCCAGCGCGATGCGCGCCCCCTCATCGCGGGTTCCCTCGCACCGCTGCGGCAGACGGTCGCCGGCATCGAGGCGCGGCTGTCCGCACCCAGCGCCAACCCCCTCTTCGCGGGAGAGCCGCTGCGGGCGCACAGCCAGTCGGGGTTCCTCGACCTCACGCTCACGCACGCGCTCACCGCGCTGCAGCAGTCGCTGCACCTGGCCGCCGGTCTGTGGCAGCGCTTCATCGTCCGCGCGACTGCGAACGCGCCGTCCGATGATCCTGCCCGCGCGCTCGTGCAGCCGGCGAAGGTTGCTCAGGCCGTCGTCGAGCGGATGGCGTCGATGGCGGCGCTCCCGTCGAGGTTCACGGGCACGGACTCCGAGGGCGTCGAGGACGTGCGCGACCTGTCCCTCCACACCGCCGTGCGCGTGCTCGAGCTGGTCGACCTGTGCGCGGAGATCCGGTCGCTCGCCTCGCGCGTGCCCGGGCTCGAGGCCGAGCCTCCGCGGCCGTTCACAGCGGCCTTCGTGGAGGCTGCGTGGGGCCCGCACGCGGACGCGCGCATCGCGGACAGCTTCGCCCGAGAGGCGTCGCTACTGGTGCGTCCCCAGCCGGAGTGAATCCGTCAGACGGAATGAGTCCGTCAGGCGGATCTGCGGGTCGAACAGGCCCATGATCCGCAGTGCCGCCGCCCCGTCCTCGGCGGTCGAGCCCGCGCAGCCGTCTGTGAGGACCTGCACGTGCGCGCCACCGTCCGCCGCTGCGAGAGCGGTCGTGATGACGCAGCAGTCCGTCGAGACGCCCGCCAGGACGAGGTGGGGCGCCTCCCCCACCACGGCGCGCAGTCCCTCTCCCCACTTCCCGAAGGTCGGCAGGTCGACGGTGGGTCGGCCGGTGAGCTGTCGGGCACGCGGGACGAGGTCGTAGAGCGGGTCCGCTGCGGGCCTGTCCGCGAAGGCCCACTGCTCGAAGTAGCCGGCCCACGAGGTGGGCAGCCCCTCCGCCGTCGTGCGGGCCGCGGTGGGCAGCCACCGGGTCAGCAGCACGCGGTCGCCGAACGCGTGGGCGACGCGTTCGATGGCAGCCATCGCGTCGTCGAACTCCGGCGACGCCCACTCCGACGCGGGGTCCGCGAAGATCACCTGCGGGTCGACGACGACCAGCCAGGGGGCCTCGGCGGCGGGGTCCTGGGCCACCGGCTCACTCATGCCGCGGCACCTTCCTGGCGGCGGATCCGGCCGCGGCGCAGCCACAGAGCGAGGACGAAGGAGAGGACCAGCGAGACGAGGACGCCCAGGTTGGCGTACGCCCACTCACCGTCGCGGCCGCCCAGCGGGCCCAGCAGGTAGCCCTGCCAGTTGTTCCAGGCGGCGTCGTCGGCGAAGCCGTTGACGACGAGGCCCCAGCCCACGAGCGAGGCGACGACCATGAGGGCGACAGAGGTCCAGTCGGTCGAGCCGTACCGTCCGGCCGGGTCGAAGAGCGCGGCCTCGTCGTACGGCTGACGGCGGGTGAGGACGTCCGCGATGAGGATGCCGGCCCACGAGGCCAGCGGGACGCCCAGGGTGATGAGGAAGGACTGGAACGGGCCGATGAACGACTGCGCGAAGAAGACGACCCAGATCGTCGCGACGCTCAGGATGATGCCGTCGATCCCGGCGGCCAGCGGGCGCGGGATGTCGATGCCCAGGCTCAGCAGGGTGAGTCCGGACGAGTAGATGCCCAGGACGGCGCCGGACACCAGCGTGAGCACGGCCGTGATGAGGAATGGGAGCAGCGCCCACAGCGGCAGGATGGAGGCGAGCGCGCCGATCGGGTCGTTGCCCACGCCTGCGCGCAGCTCATCGTCGGAGCCGGCCAGCAGCAGGCCGAAGATGACGAGGATGACCGGTGCGGCGGACCCGCCGATCGTGTTCCACAGGACGATCGTCGAATCCGGGGTGTCGCGGCGCTGGTAGCGGGACCAGTCGGCGGCGATGTTGATCCAGCCCAGGCCGAATCCGGTCATGACCATGACGAGGGCGCCCGTGACCTGCTGCCCGGATCCGGACGGCTGGGACAGGACGGCAGCCATATCGATGTGCGGGATCGTGAGGATCATGAAGCCGATCGTCATCGCGCCGGTGAGCCACGTGAGCACGGACTGGAGCTTCATGATCGTGTGATAGCCCAGGACGGAGGCCGCGACGATGAGCGCCGCGATGACGATGGCCGCGATGACGAGCACACCGCTGCCGGACGCCAGGTCCAGGGCGGAGAGCACGGTGGCCGTGGCGAGGACCGCGGTGATCGCGAGCATCGTCTCCCAGCCGATCGACGTGAGCCACGAGACGATGCCCGGCAGCTTCTGGCCGTGCACGCCGAAGGCGGCGCGTGAGAGGACCATCGTGGGCACGCTGCCGCGCTTGCCGGCGATCGCGATGAGGCCGCAGAGGCCGAACGACACGATGATGCCGATGATCGCGACGATCGTGGCCTGGACGAAGGAGATGCCGAAGTCCAGGACCCACGAGCCGTAGCTCATGCCGAAGACGGACACGTTCGCGGCGAACCACGGCCAGAAGAGGTGGTGGGGCTTCGCGGTGCGCTGCGACTCGTCGATCACCTCGATGCCGGTGCGCTCGATGAGGGCGGGCGGGGCTGTCGGGGCTGACAGGGCCTGGGCTGCTGGATCCGACACGGTCGGCCTCCTGGGGGTCGAAGGACGGGCGCGTCGGTGCCGACGGATCGGCAGGGCGCGCCCCGGATTGAGCCGATCCTAGCCGTATTCGGAGCGATTTATCGCGTTTCCGCGAAAAAGATTGTCAGGCGGCGGCCCGCAGAGTGCGTTCGACATGGTCCGCGATCCACTGCGCATCGAACGGGCGAGACCGCAGCAGCCAGCGGTGCAGGATCGGCCCGACGAACAACTCAGCGATCGCGTCCTCGTCGTCGACCCCACCGCGGGCGAACCGACGGGCGATCGCGGACATCTGCACGGCCAGAAGCCGATCGCGATACTGGCGGGCCAGGGCCTCGTCGGACTGGATCTCCGCGGTGACGGCGCGCAGCAGCGGCTCGAGGACCGGATCGGTCAGCTCTGCCACCATCTCCGATGCCAGGAGCCGCAGGTCTGCACGGAGGTCGCCCGTGTCCGGAATCTCCACGACCCCGTCGCCATCCTCACTGCGGGCCAGCAGCGCGTCGAAGAGGATGTCGCCCGTCGTGGGCCACGACCGATACAGAGTCTGCTTGCTGATCCCCGCCCGGGCAGCGACACCCTCCATCGACAACGATCCGACGTGCCCCTCCCGCGCGAGCGAGAGGACAGCGTCATGCACTTTTCGTCGTGTCGTCGCGCGGGCCATGGCGACAGCATAGTCACCCAAACGAGACGGTGCGTCCAGTTGTGCGTAGAGCACTCCCCATGACGTCACCTCAGACATGGATGATCACCGGCGCCGGCCGCGGATTGGGGCGCGCCCTGACGATGCGCGCCCTCGCAGCAGGACACGCGGTGGTCGCCACGACGCGCGGAGACCACGACCTCCCCGACCATGACCGCCTCACCGTCCTCACCCTCGATGTGCGCGACCGAGCGGCGGCCGTCCGGGCCGTCGAATCCGCGGCCTCCACCCTCGGATCAGTCGAGGTGCTGGTCAACAACGCCGGGTACGGGCTGATCGGAGCTGCCGAAGAGGTGTCGGAGGACGACGCGCGCGCGATCCTGGAGACGAACCTCCTGGGCCCGCTCTGGCTCAGCCAGGCCGCGATCCCCCTCATGCGGTCGCAGGGCTCCGGGCACATCGTTCAGATCTCGACCGTCGGCGCGGTGGGCACGATGCCGATGCTGGGCCTCTACAACTCCTCGAAATGGGGGCTGGAGGCGTTCAGTGAGGCGATGGCCGCTGAAGTGCGGCAGTTCGGCATCCGCGTCACGATCGTCGAGCCCGGAGCGCTCGACACCGACTGGGCGGCCGGAAGCATGCGCTTCGCAGAGCCCCGCCCTGCCTACGACTCGCTGCGCTCGCAGCTCTTCGGCACCCCCGACGTCCCGTGGCCGGTCTCCGACGAGTCACCCGGCGGCACGGATCCGACCGATGCCGCGGATGCGATCTACGCCTGCATCTGCAGCGACGACCCGCGTCTGCGCGTCCTGATCGGTGCCGATGCTCCCGCGCAGGTCCATGCGGCACTCGCACAGCGCATGGAGGACTACGGTCGCGACCCGCGGTACCCCACGGATGAGCGGTACCTCACGGATTGACGGCGTCTCGCGCCATCGGATGGTCGATGACACGGGACGGCGTGCGGTCGGGCTCAGACGGTTGTCACGGGGCTGCGCGCTTGGCCCGAACGCCGGCGACGATCCCGCGCAGCAGGAGCGGGACCAGCGTCAGAACGGTCGCCATGACGACGCCCAGCGCGATGCGGCGCACGTCGCCCGGAACCGGCAGGAGCGCGACGAGGAGGCCGCCGTTGAGCAGCACCCAGCGCACGAGCGTCAGGCGGTCGAACTCGCGGTCGACGACGGCGCGCACGGCGGGGCCGCCGCCCAGCACGGTCGGGACCAGCTGTGAGAGCGCACCGGTCAGCAGCTGGAGGGCGAAGCCCAGGACCGCGATGGTCGTGAGCGGCAGGTAGCCGCCCACCAGGTGCCCCCACGAGTCCGCCCGTGCGACATGGAGGATGAGGGACACGAGCAGGACCAGCCCCCACACCAGCGCCGAGGCCGCGAAGACTCCCGGAGCCCGCCGCGGCGGGGCGGCGAGGACGGGCCGCAGGAGGGTGCTCCCCCACCACACGGTGGCGGCGAGGTGGACGGTGAGGCCGGTGACGGCCAGCCAGCGGAGGTCGGCGAGCGCGCCTGCATCGACGAGTGCGATCCCCGCGAGGAGCACCGGGAGCACCTGCTGCGTGCGGCGGGCCGCGAGCGGGTGGACGCGCGTGCGCAGCAGCGTGGGCCAGAAGGTCACGAGCGTGCCCATGACGGTCAGCCCCACCCACCCCAGGAGCATCGTGACGGTGTGGGACAGGAGGAGGCGGCCGAACAGGTCCGCTGCGGGCCATCGGGCCAGCAGGACGCCGAAGGCGGCGCCCACCGGCAGGCAGATCGAGGCGGCCAGATAGTAGCGGACCGTCACGGTGAAGCGTCCGGGCAGCGCGGCGCGCAGTCGACGGGCCATCGCGACGCTGTGGACGGCGACTGCCGCCGCCACGATGACGGCGCCCGCGAGGACCAGCCACCACCTGCCTCCGGGGACGCCCAGGAAGACGCACGCGGCACCGATCGCCAGGAGGAGGAAGCGTGCGGTCTGCAGACGGGGAGGGTCCGCGGACTCCGGCGTCTTGAGGAGCGCCTGCGCGAAGAACGTGCTCCACGCGAGCATCGCGTGACTCAGCGCGCCCAGCAGAGCCAGGTGGACCAGCAGCCACGTGGACTCGGTGATGACGGGCTGAAGCACCGCGACGACACCGGCGATGCAGAGCCACAGGATGGTCGGGAAGTCACGCAGCGGAGCCACACCGCGGCGGGCTGGCCGCGGGCGCGCGGGCCCGCTGAGTGAGGGGCCTCCCGGAGGAGTGATCATGGCTCCCACTGTAGGAGCAGGGATGACAGCGTGAGCCGCGAAGACCGGACATGAAACGGAAAGTCCCGCACCATCGGAGAACCGATGACGCGGGACTTCACAGTGGTCGGGCTGACAGGATTTGAACCTGCGACCCTCTGCTCCCAAAGCAGATGCGCTACCAAGCTGCGCTACAGCCCGAGGCCTCGATCATCGTAGCCCACCCGGGCGGGCACCGATCACACCGCTGTCGTTTTGCACGCGGCCGCGGCGTCCACTAGAGTAGACCCCTGTTCGGGGATGTAGCTCAATGGTAGAGCCTCAGTCTTCCAAACTGATGGTGCGGGTTCGATTCCCGTCATCCCCTCCGAACGAAAGCCGCTGGTGACAGCGGCTTTCGGCATTCATGGGCACTCCCGCACGGGCATCGTCTCCCTAGACTGGAACCATGGTTGATCCCGCGCCCTCCGGCCCCGTCCTGGGACATCCCGTCCCCCACCGCGTCCTGAGCCCGGGGTTCCTCGCCGCCCTCATCGTCGCGGCCGGCGCGGTCCTCATGTTCGGGTTCCAGTCCCCGTGGGGCAACCTCGTGCTCCTCGCTGGCGTGGGGCTGGGACTGCTGGCATCACGGCCACTGGGACGGGACCTCGGCGTCATCGCCCTGGGTCTGCTGATCGTCCATACGATCTCTGTCGAGGCGGACATCACGTGGCCGCGGTTCTTCCTCATGGGCGCGGTGCTCACTTCCGCGGTCGTCATCCCGTATGTGGTCCACCGCCGCCTGCTGCGCGACGACGCGATCCGCTACCCCCGCCGCACCGGGCAGCCGTGGTCGCGCCTCGAATGGGCGTGGCTGGGCTTCGTCCTCGTGACCGCCTGGTTGGTCCTCCCCCGCTACTTCATCCACTCGGGCGCGTATCAGAACTGGCCGGCGGTCCAGACTCCCAGCGAGGTCGGCCGGCTCTTCGTGGGAGTGAACGCGGTGGGCATCTGGGACGAGCTGTTCTTCATCTGCATGGTCTTCACCCTGCTGCACCGCCACTTCCCGTTCTGGGCGGCGAACGTCGTCACGTCGATCATCTTCGTGAGCTTCCTCTGGGAGCTGGGCTACCGGTCGTGGGGACCGTTCCTCACGATCCCGTTCGCCCTGGTCCAGGCGGTCGTCTTCACGAAGTCCAAGTCGCTGCCGTACACGATCACCGTGCACCTGCTCTTCGACCTCATCGTCTTCCTCTCGATCGTGCACGCCCACCACCCGCAGTGGCTGCCGATCTTCTGGTACTGACCCGCAGACAGGCCCCACGCGGGTGCCCTCCACACCCGCTGAGGTGTCCGTACAGGCCCGGCTTCAGCCCGGTTTCAGGCCTGTAGGCACACCTCAACGGGGTTGTGGCCCCAAAACGCACGCAGGCCCCGATGCCGGAGCATCGGGGCCTGAGCCGCAGGAAGCCTGCGACGCGTGTCAGTGAGAGCTCAGCGCGCCTCGTAGTCCGCGATCTGGGAGATGCGGCGGGTGTGGCGCTCGTCCCCGCTGTACTGGGTGGCTAGGAACGCGTCGACGATCGCCAGGGCCTCGGCCTCCGGGTGCTGGCGCGCACCCACGGAGACGACCCAGGCGTCGTTGTGCTCGCGGGCGAGCTTCGCGATCTCCTCGTTCCAGGCGAGCGCGCAACGGGCGCCCTTCACCTTGTTCGCGGCGATCTGCTCGCCATTGCCGGAGCCGCCGATGACGACGCCCAGCGCCTCGGTGCCGTTCGAGCGGGCGGCGACGACGGCCTCGGCGGCAGCGATGCAGAACGACGGGTAGTCGTCCAGCGCGTCGTACTCGAGCGCCCCGTGATCGATGACCTCGTGCCCGGCCCCGGTCAGGTGCGCCTTGAGCGCCTCCTTGAACTCGAAGCCAGCATGGTCAGTGCCCAGGTGGATCTGCATGGTGGTTCCTCCGCGGTGGTGTGTCAGTGTCAGTCGAAGATCGGGCCGGTGGTGCGGGTGCGCTTGAGCTCGAAGAAGCCGGGCACGCTCGCGGCGGCCAGCACGCCGTCGTACAGGCGGCCGGCCTCCTCGCCCTTGGGTGCGGGCGAGATGACGGGGCCGAAGAACGCGACGTCGCCCACGGCGACGACCGGGGTGCCCACGTCCTCGCCCACCTTCGAGA
>DWZY01000301.1 GCA_019117325.1 Candidatus Brevibacterium intestinigallinarum | reverse complement strand
CGGGCATGAATGATTTCGGGCCGCATCCCCGGTGAGGATGCGGCCCGATCTGCGGTGCGCCACGAGGGATTCGAACCCCCAACCTTCTGATCCGTAGTCAGATGCTCTATCCGTTGAGCTAGTGGCGCGCTATCTTGACGACCTCAGTAACTATACAGACACCTCGGGTGGCCGACAAATCGCAGCGGTGAGTCTCGCGTCACTCTTCTGCGTTTCGCAGGACCCTGCGGCGCAGAACCCTTGAAGACCCCCTGTGGCGGGCGCTCGGACCCAGCTGCCGGCCGCTATGGCAAGATCAGTCATTCCCCTGGTCGGATCAGCCACACAAATGACACATCCACGCCATTCATCCGGGCTCTGTGAGCCAATGCACAGCTGGGCGGCCGCAGACCCGCTGTGCCGTCTCGATTCCGATCGTAGCGTGGTGGCAACCCCGTTCCCGGGGCCGCCCGACCCAGGAGATTTCCATCATGACTGTCATCGACCGTGGCTCAGTCGAAGACCTGCTGGTGAATGCGCCGACGACGAACACCCGGATCCTCGACTTCGTCCGGTCCGTCGCCGAGCGCACCACCCCGGACGCGATCGAGTGGATCACCGGCGACGAGGACCAGCGCCAGGCGCTCCTCGCCAAGGCCATCGACGCCGGCACCATCGTCAAGCTGACGAACCCGGCAGACTCCTACTACGCGGCCTCGGACCCCGACGACGTCGCACGCGTCGAGGACCGCACGTTCATCTGCTCCGAGAAGGAGGAGGACGCCGGCCCGCTCAACAACTGGATGGCGCCGGCACAGATGAAGGGCATCCTCGAGGATGTGTTCACCGGCTCGATGCGCGGCCGCACCATGTACGTCATCCCCTTCGTCATGGGACATGTGGACGCGAAGCAGCCCATGTTCGGCATCGAACTGACGGACTCCCCCTACGTGGTCCTGTCGATGGGCATCATGGCGCGCGCTGGCCGCGAGTCACTCGAGGCGATCGATCGCCTGGGCGCGGACTTCGTCGAGTGCGTGCACTCCGTGGGCGCTCCCCTGGAGCCCGGCCAGGACGACGTTGCGTGGCCGTGCAGCACGACGAAGTACATCACCCACTTCCCGGAGGAGCGGTCGATCTGGTCGTACGGCTCCGGCTACGGCGGCAACGCCCTGCTGGGCAAGAAGTGCTACTCGCTGCGCATCGCCTCCGCCATCGCCCACGACGAGGGCTGGCTCGCCGAGCACATGCTCATCCTCAAGCTGACGAACCCGGAGGGCGAGTCCAAGTACATCGCCGCCGCGTTCCCCAGCGCCTGCGGCAAGACGAACCTCGCGATGATCGAGCCCAACATTCCGGGCTGGAAGGCGGAGACGCTGGGCGATGACATCGCCTGGATGCGCTTCGGCGAGGACGGCCAGCTCTACGCAGTCAACCCTGAGTTCGGCCTGTTCGGCGTCGCGCCGGGCACGGGCTACGGCACCAACCCCACCGCGATGAAGGCCATCGAGGCCGGCGGCAACATCTTCACGAACGTCGCGCGCACCGACGACGGCGGCGTGTGGTGGGAGGGCATGACCGACGAGGCGCCGGAGCACCTCATCGACTGGCGCGGCAACGACTGGACCCCGGAGTCCGGCACGCCGGCCGCGCACCCCAACTCCCGCTTCTGCACCCCGATCGCGAACGTCCCCACGGTCGCGCCGGAGTGGCAGAACCCGGACGGCGTCCCGATCTCCGCGATCCTCTTCGGCGGTCGCCGCAAGACGACCATGCCGCTGGTCACCCAGACGAAGGACTGGAACCACGGCGTGTTCATGGGCTCGGTCCTCTCCTCGGAAACGACCGCAGCCGCGGTGGGTCAGGTGGGCATCGTCCGCCGCGATCCCATGGCGATGCGCCCGTTCATCGGCTACAACGTGGGCGACTACCTGCAGCACTGGATCACGGTCGGCCAGACGCCGGGCGCGCAGATGCCGAAGATCTTCTACGTCAACTGGTTCCGCCGCGCGGAGGACAACTCCTTCCTGTGGCCGGGCTTCACGGAGAACGCGCGCGTCCTCAAGTGGGTCTTCGAGCGCGTCGCCGGCACGACCGAGGCCGTCGAGACTCCGCTGGGCTACGCACCGGCACCCGGCGCACTCGACATCGAGGGCCTGGACATCTCCGAGGAGCAGCTGCAGCAGGCACTGGCCGTCCGTCCGGACGAGTGGGCCGCGGAGCTCGCCTCGATCGACGAGTGGTACGACGAGCTGGGCGATCACGTCCCCGCCGAGCTGCGCACGGAGGTCGAGGAGCTGCGCGTCCGCCTGGGCGTGAAGTGACAGCTCCGTCACACCACCGCGCGTGACGCGCCGGATCCCCCGGCATCCAGAGGGCACGAGTGCCCCACCGCCTTGAGCCAGGCGGTGGGGCACTCGCTCATTCAGCGCGCGGCGTCCCGGAAGCGGACGCGATCCCCGGGCACCAGCTGCCCCAGCAGGTCGAGGTCCGCCTCGACCACGGTGGCGATGGCCGGATACCCGCCTGTCACCGGTCGGTCCCGGCCGAAGACGACGGGCAGTCCGTGCGCCGGCACCTGCACCGTCCCGGTCACCGTGCCCTCACTGGGCAGCTCCCCCGCGATCTCTCGGGTGAGCGGAGCCTCGCCGTCCGGCGCCTGCAGCCGCAGCCCCACCCGGTTGGACTGCGGTCCCACGATCCACTCGACGGAGCGGAAGCGTGCCTGCTCCGCCTCGGAGAACCAGTTCTCGCGCGGTCCCGGCACGATGCGCAGCGTGACGCAGCCGTCTTCCGTCGCACGGTCCCGCAGGAGGCGCGCGGGGTTGGCCTCCGGGTGTCCGACGCTGCCTGCCGCTCCTGACAGCGGCACTGACAGGTGGTCTCCCGCGACGACCGGCGCGGGGCCCAGCCCGGAGAGCACGTCCGTCGAGGCCGACCCCAGTTCCGAGGCCGCAGCCAGGCCGCCGCGTACGGCCACGTACGTGCGGGCCAGGTCCGGCGATGCCGTGAGGTCGAGCGCCTCGCCGGCGCGCAGCAGCCGCGGTGACGCGGTGTCACCTCCGGCTGCGCCCGCGATCCCCACGACAACGTCAGACAGACACGTGAGGCGCGCATCGCCCGCGATCTCGAGCAGTGCAG
>DWZY01000300.1 GCA_019117325.1 Candidatus Brevibacterium intestinigallinarum | reverse complement strand
CTCGAGGTGCTGCCCACGGTGGAGCGGCACGTGCTCATCGAGCAGACCGGCGACGCCGGCGCAGGCACTGGCAATGGCACTCGGACGGGCGATTCGTCTGCACAGATCGCGGTTCCGGACGGCAGAGTGGTGCCCTCCGAGAGCTTCGACGGCCTCGTCGCGAGTCCGGAGGAACCCATCTTCGAGCGGGTCGAGTTCTCGCACCCCCTCTGGGTCCTCTACTCCTCCGGGACGACAGGCAAGCCGAAGGGGATCGTCCACGGGCACGGCGGTGTGGTCGTGGAGATGAACCGGGCCAACATCCTCCAGTACGACATTCGCCCGGGCGATATCCAGTACTCCGCGGTCGCGACGACATGGGTGGTGTGGAACCTCCTCATCGATGCGATGTCGCGCGGCACGACGATCGTCACCTACGACGGCGCTCCGTTCGCCGGCGGACCGCACCGCCAGTTCGAGCTGCTCGCCTCGGAGCGCGCGACGAACTTCGGAACAGGCGCCGCCGTGCTGTCGACGGCGCAGCGGCTGGGGTACTCGCCGCGGGCCGACTACGACTTCTCCGCCCTGCGGTCGATCCTCTCGACCGGGTCTCCGCTGCCCGACCCCACGTGGGACTGGGTCTACGAGCACCTGAGCCCCACGGTCAAGCTGGGCTCCGACTCCGGCGGCACAGACATCGCGAGCGGCTTCATCGGCTCGGAGCCCACGGCACCCGTCGTCCGAGGACGCCTGCAGTGCGCCTACCTGGGCGTCGCAGCGGACGCCTGGGACAGCCGCGGCGAGTCCGTCACGGGCGAACTGGGCGAGTTCGTCGTCACGGAGCCCATGCCGTCGATGCCGGTGTTCTTCTGGAACGACCCGGACGGATCGCGGTACCGCGATGCCTACTTCAGCCCCTACCCGGGAGTGTGGCGCCACGGTGACTGGGTGACGCGCGGCGAGGACGGGAGCTGGGTGATCCACGGGCGATCGGATTCGACGATCAACCGCGGCGGCATCCGCATGGGGTCCGCCGACATCACCCAGGTCGTCGACCGGGTCGAGGGCGTGGCCGCGTCGATGGTCATCGGTGCGGAGCTGACCGGCGGCGAGTACTACATGCCGCTGTTCGTCGTCCCTGCGCCGGGGACGGAGGACGAAGAGGCCCTGCGCGAGCGGATCATCACGGCGATCCGGACGGAGCTGTCGCCCCGCTACGTGCCGGACGAGATCATCACCGCTCCCGGGGTCCCCCTCACGCGGACGGGCAAGCTCCTCGAGATGCCCGTCAAGCGACTGCTGCAGGGCGCCGAGAGCACGTCGGTCAACCGGGACGCGGCGGCAGACGAGGGCATCCTCGACTGGTACATCGACTTCGCGCAGCAGCGAGTGACCAGCACCTCCGGCAGCTGAGTCAGCGCTGATGAGTCAGTGCTGAGGGGCGCGTCGCATCGCATCGCGCCCCTCAGCGCCTCCTCACCTGTGCCCCGTGCGCCTCACGGCCGGCGAGCCAGCGCCAGGACTCCCACACCCACGGCCACGAGGGTGAGCGCCAGCCCCGCCGCCGCGGTGGCCTCGACACCTGTGCGCGGCAGCGTGTCCGGAGCGGACTGATCCGGAGGCGCCGGTGCCTGCGGTGCGGGCGGCTCCTCGTCACCCCGGGGCGGCAGCGCGTCCTCGGGCGTTGCGGTCTCCTGTGGGGCTTCGGAGGTCTCCGGGGCACGGGTGGGCTCCGGGGCCTCGGTTGTCGGCGGGGCCTCGGTTGTGGGCGGAGCGTCGGTTGACGGTGCCTCGGTGGGTTCGGGGGAGTCCGGCGTCTCCTCGGGAACCGGGGTCTCCTCCGGAGTCGGGGTCTCCTCGGGCTCGTCCGTGGGCGCAGGAGGTGCGGTGCTCGGCGGCGGGCCGGTGGGCGGTGCCGTGGTGGGCGGCTCGTACGTCACGGTCGCCGTGGGCAGCGGGACCGGTGAGGGCGTGGGCGGCTTCTCGACCTCCGCGTCCCGCGAGTCCGAAGCCGTGAGTGAGATCGGCTCTCCGGGTGTCACGACCGCCTGCACACGGTCGGAACCCACACCCCGCGGGCGGTGGAGGAGGACCTCCGTCGCCGGCAGGTCCGCGGCGCGCGCCTCGACGGTGATCGCCTCGCCGGGTGCCGGGTCGAGGTCCACGACGGTGCGCTCGTCGCCCGTCGTGATGCGGTCGTCCGCTGGCTCCGCACCGGTCACGGTCAGGTCGACCGCGTGCCCCGGCACCTCGTGGCCGGTCGCACTGGTGAGGGAGACAACGACGTCCAGGGATCGGATGCCGGGACCCGGTCCCGCGGACTCCGCGACCTCACCTCGCAGCGCGCGGACCGTCCGATCGCGGATCGTGACGTCCAGTGAGTAGGGGCCGGCGAAGCGCTGCGCGTCCTCGCTGATCTGCTCGAACGAGCGGGCGGCCTCCGCGAAGTCGGATCCCAGGTCCTTCGGATGGCCCGGCGGGATGGCATGACGGTGGGGAATCGCGTCGTCCAGCCGGACGAGGGCGGACAGCGCGGCATGGACGTCCTTCGAGTCGGAGGTCCGATGCGTGTGCAGCGCCCACGCCGTCTGTGCGGCCTCGACGGGTTCGCCGGCGTCGGAGTTCGTGAAGAAGCGGGGATGCGGAGTCCTCAGGCCCGCATCGGTGCAGTACGCGTACTGGTCCGGGAAGGTGCGGTACGCGCCGTACCAGGTGCGTCCCTGCGGCGCTGTGTACCACTGTCCCGGTCCCAGGACGCTGTCGACCGACTGCCCCAGGAACCAGGAGCCCTCCTGCGAGGCGGCCAGCTGGGCTTCATCGTCGTCGCTCTCGAGTTCGTCGGTTGAGGACCCGAGACCTCCTCCCGAGGCTCCATCTGACGATCTGAGTGATCCGCCCGCGGCTCCGAGCGACCCGGAGGCCACGGTGGAGAGCGCGGGGGCGGCGCCCGGCGCCTCGATGCGGACGGTGTCCGGGAGGTGCCCGCTGCCGGGTGATGCGGAGGCGCCGCCTGCCAGGAGCGGCGAGACGAGCAGGGCGGTGGTGACGAGGAGAGCGCCTGCAGTCCGTGCGGCTGCGGGGCGTGGTGATGGTCGACGGTCGTGTGTCTGTGGTGTCATGCCGACATCGGACCGTGCCGTGCACCCTGATGTCGCGAATGCCCCCTGCCTGTGGATCGCCGTCGCGGTGTCCCCAGCGCGCTGTGCGCAGGTCTTGGCACTCCTCCACAGCCGATCAGACGCACCGCCGGACGTGCTGCGCATCCCCGATTCCCGGCCCGCGCCCGCCCCGGAGTAGAGTTCGGAGTGTTTTGAGACGAGCGGATGCCGGGTGTCCGCGACCTGTTGACAGACCTGCACGGGAAGAGGCGAGGCTTCATATGACCACACCCAAGGAGACCGCGGACGTCGTTCTCATCGGCGGCGGAATCATGAGTGCGACGCTGGGGGCGCTGCTGAATGACCTGCAGCCCGAGTGGGACATCCGTGTGTACGAGAAGCTCGACTACGTCGCGCGCGAGAGCTCGCACCCCTGGAACAACGCGGGCACCGGCCATGCGGCGCTCTGCGAGCTCAACTACTCGCCGCAGGACGCGAACGGCAATGTTGACATCACGAAGGCCGTGAACATCAACGAGCAGTTCCACCAGTCGCGGCAGTTCTGGTCGTTCCTCGTGAAGGAGGGGATCATCACGGATCCCACCTCCTTCATCAACCCGGTCCCGCACATGTCGTACGCGCGCGGCGCCCAGGGACGCGACTACATCCGCAACCGCTACGAGACGATGGTCCGCAACCCGCTGTTCGCGGACATGGAGTACTCGGATGACCCGGCGCAGCACGCGGAGTGGCTGCCGCTCATGTTCGAGAAGCGCGGTCCCGGGCAGGTCAACGGCGTCTCGCGCGTCGAGCGCGGCACCGACGTGGACTTCGGCTCGCTCACCCGCCAGCTGCTGGGCCACGTCGAGGATCGCGGTGTTCAGATCCGGACCGCCCACACCGTGACGGACCTGGATCGGGCCGCGGACGGCTGGACGGTCTCCGTCCGCGATGACCGCTCGAGCGAGTCGTTCGAGGTCGACGCGAAGTTCGTCTTCATCGGCGCCGGCGGCGGTGCGCTGCACCTCCTCCAGAAGTCGGGGATCGCGGAGGGCCGCGGCTACGGCGGCTTCCCAGTGTCCGGCATCTTCCTGCGCACCTCGGCCCCGGAGCTCGTCGAGCGCCACTACGCGAAGGTGTACGGCCAGGCGGCGACCGGTGCCCCGCCCATGTCCGTGCCCCACCTGGACACGCGCGTCATCGACGGCAACCGCTACCTGCTCTTCGGACCGTACGCGGGCTTCTCGCCCAAGTTCCTCAAGAAGGGCCGCTTCACGGACCTGCCGTTCTCCGTCCGCGGGAACAACCTCCCCGTCATGCTCAACGTGGCGAAGGACAACTTCGACCTCGTCACCTACCTCATGGGTCAGCTGGCGGAGACGAAGGGCGGACGCTTCAAGACGCTCGAGGAGTTCATCCCGGAGGTGAACCCGGAGCAGTGGGACTTCATCACCGCCGGACAGCGCGTGCAGGTCATGAAGCGCGATCCGAAGAAGGGCGGCGTGCTGGGCTTCGGCACGGAGGTCGTGTCTGCTGCGGACGGCTCGCTGGCCGCACTCCTGGGCGCCAGCCCGGGCGCGTCGACGGTCACCTCGATCATGCTGAACCTGCTGGAGCGCTGCTTCCCGCAGCAGTACGCCGGCTGGGAGCCCCGTCTCAAGGACATGGTCCCGTCGCTGGGTCGCAAGCTCCACGAGGATCCGGCCCTGCTCCAGGAGCTGTCCGAGTACACGTCGGGCACGCTCCAGATCGGCTGATCTCCACCCTCGCAGACGCAGCCCGACGGGCAGTCGGGAGAGGGCGCCGGAGATGCTCACGCACGAGCATCACCGGCGCCCTCGCGCTGTCCGGGGATGTGCGCTGTGCGGGGCGCGCCTCCCTCTGCGGCGGCCCTCTCCTGGCGCTTCGTTGCGAAACTGCCACTGTGCGCGCAGAGTGCGGCCGCGTCCTGAACCGTAGACTCATGAGCAACCAGGGTCCGGCCGTCGCGTCGGACAGCACGACGTCCCGGGGGACCACACGATGACGTACGGGTGGAGCGACCCGCGCAGAGGCCAGGATCCGCAGCAGCAGCCCGGCCAGGGCCAGCAGGGTCGGCC
>DWZY01000299.1 GCA_019117325.1 Candidatus Brevibacterium intestinigallinarum | reverse complement strand
GCCGCACCGGTCGTCTGAGCATCGCACGAGCCGGTTCATCGACCCGATGATCATGATCAGCGATCGCCCCGCAGAGGTCGAGGACCGCGCCGTTCCCGGGCATTGGGAAGGGGACCTGATCACCGGGACCTTGAGCCAGTCCGCGATCGTCACCCTCGTCGAACGCACCGCTCGCTATGTGATGCTCGGGCACCTGACCACCGGGGACCACGCCGCCGAGGCCGTCCGTGACGTTCTCGTGGGCTTGATCGGAACGCTGCCGCAGCATCTGCGCGGATCACTGACCTGGGACCAGGGCCCGGAGACGGCCGCGCACACTCCGTTCCAGATCGCTACCGGTGTCCCGGTCTACTTCTGCGACCCTGCCTCGCCCTGGCACCGCGGGTCGAACGAGAACACCAACGGGCTGCTGCGGCAGTACTTCCCTCAGGGCGCTGACCTGACCGTCCACGGGCCCGAAGACCTCGAACGCGTCGCCCAAAAACTCAACGGCCGCCCACGCAAAACGCTCGGCTGGAAAACTCCAGCCGAGCGTCTGCTAGAACTTGTCTAGTTCATTCGGTGTTGCGACGACCCCTTGAATCCGCCTCATCGGTACGGGGGCTCCTGTCAGCGGTGGGCAGGCGGGTCAGTCCTCCTCGTGGACTGCGGGGTCCTGCCCGCGGAGGCGTCCGTCCTCGCGGCCCAGGGCTGTGATGGCGGCGACCTCCTCCGGGGTGAGCACGACCTCGGCGGCGGCCAGGTTCTCCGCCTGGCGGTGCGCATCTGCGGACTTGGGCAGCGGCAGGACATCGCGGGCGACGTGCCAGGCGAGCACCGCCTGCGTGGGGGTGATTCCCCTCGCTGCGGCGATGTCGCGGATGACGGGCTCTGCGAGCACGTCTCCGGCGCGTCCGATCGGGCTCCACGCCTGGGTGATGATCCCCTTCTCGCGATGCAGGCGGTGCGCCTCCTCCTGCGGGAAGTGCGGGTGCAGCTCGATCTGGTTGACCGCGGGCCGAACCCCCGTCGCGTCCTCGATCCGCTCGAGGTGCTCCGGCAGGAAGTTGGACACGCCGATGTGCGTCACGAGGCCGCGCTCCTGCGCGTCGATGAGCGCCTTCCACGCCTCGACGTAGAGGCCCCTGCTGGGGTTGGGCCAGTGGATGAGAAGGAGGTCGATGTGCCCCAGACCGGAGCGCAGGACCGACTCCTCGATCGCCGTGCGGGCCGCAGCCGTCCCGTGGTGGCGCCCGGCGAGCTTCGACGTGAAGACGACCCCGGAACGATCCGCTCCGGAGTCGCGCACGCCTGAGCCCACTGCCGCCTCGTTCTCGTAGTTGAACGCGGAGTCGACGAGGCGGTACCCCGCCCGCAGTGCGGTTGCCACGGCGGCGGCGCCCTCGAACCCGTTCAGCCGGTATGTCCCCAGCCCGATGGGAGGCAGGACCAGCCCCGTGTGTGCTTGCTGCGTCATGCTCGCGTCTCCCTCCGCCGTCAGGCGTCGGTCCGGTCGGCGGCGATGAGGTCGGAGGCCTTCTCGCCGATCATCATCGTCGTGATGTTGGGATTCACCGTGACGATCTCCGGCATGACGGACGCGTCTGCGACGCGGAGGCCCGTGACGCCCTTGACCCGCAGCTGCGGATCGAGCGGCGACATGTCATCGTCGACCGGCCCCATTCGCACGGTGCCCACCGGATGGTAGACCGTGTTGTGCGTGGCGAGGATGTAGTCGCCGATCTCCTCATCCGTCTGCGCCTCGATGCCGGGGGAGAGCTCGCGGCCGGCCCACTCCGCCATCGCGGGCTGCGCGACGATCTCGCGGGCCAGGCGGATGCCGGCGATGGCGACGCGCAGGTCGTGCCCCTCCGGATCCGTGAAGTACCGGGGATCGACCTTGGGCTTGTCCCGGAAGTCGCGGCTGCGCAGCCGGACCGTGCCGCGCGAGCGCGCCCGCGTCACGTTGGGTGTGAGGCAGAACTCGTCCTCTGCGGACGGGTATCCCTGCCGCGCGGTGTGCATGTCGAAGGGAACGGTCCCGTAGTGCATCATGAGGTCCGGCCGGTCCAGGCCGTCCTCGGTCGCGTGGAACAGGCCGATCTCCCACCACTGGGTCGAGGTCCGCACCATCGGCTGCTTCGATTCCCAGCGGATGACGGCCTCGGGGTGGTCCTGGAGGTTCGAGCCGACGCCCGGGGAGTCCACCCGCACATCGATTCCCACCTCGCGCAGGTGGTCGGCGGGGCCGATCCCGGAGAGCATGAGGAGCTTGGGGGAGTCGATGGCGCCGGCGGACACGACGACCTCGCGGTTCGCGCCGATCCGAGCCGTCCGCCCGTGGATGTCCGCGACGACGTGGACGCCGGTGGCGCGCAGCTTGTCGTCCAGCTCGATCCGGGCCACCTGCGTGTCCGTGAGGATCGTGAGGTTCTCACGGTCCAGGATCGGGTGCAGGTAGGACACGGAGGACGAGGCGCGGGTCCCGTCCGCCTGCCGGTTGATCTGGAAGAAGCCGGCACCGTCGACGACGGTCTCACCCGTGTTGAAGCGGGAGCGGGGGAGGCCCGCCTGCTCGGCGGCGTCCAGCAGGTTCACCCCCGACTTGTCGTCCGGCGGGACGTTCATGATGTGGACCGGGCCGTTCGACCCGTGGTGCGGCTCGGGATCCTCGTTCGTCTCGAGGCGCTGGTACAGCGGGTACACGGAGTCCGCATCCCAGCCCTCGGCGCCGTACTCGTGCGCCCACGCGTCCAGATCCTCCCGCGGTGCCCAGAAGGCGATGCAGGAGTTGTGCGACGAGCAGCCGCCCAGGACCTTCGCGCGGGCGTGCCGCATGAAGGAGTTGCCGCGCTCCTGCGGCTCGATCGGGTAGTCCCAGTCGTACCCGGACTCCAGGAGCGCGGGCCAGGACTCCAGGTCCAGGATCGCAGGGTCGTCGACGTCGGTGGGGCCGGCCTCCAGCAGGCCGACCGTGACGGCGGGGTCCTCGCTCAGGCGCGCGGCGACCGCCGCTCCGGCGCTGCCACCGCCGATCACGATGTAGTCGAAGGTCTCGAGTGTCCTCATGTTGATCCTCTCGTCTCAGTCCGGAAGCGGGTCAGTCCTCGGCGAACCAGTCGGTGACCGCGGGCTCCGTGTTGTGGTAGATGTGCTTGGCCTCGAGGTACTCCGCCAGCCCGGTGGGGCCCAGCTCGCGGCCGAAGCCCGACTGCTTGAAGCCGCCCCACTCCGCCTGGGGGAGGTACGGGCCGAAGTCGTTGATCCAGATGGTGCCGTGGCGCAGACGAGATGCGATGCGCTCCGACCGGCCCGCGTCCTGCGTCCAGACCGCACCCGCGAGGCCGTAGATCGTGTCGTTCGCGAGTACCACGGCCTCGTCCTCGGTCGTGAAGGTCTCGACCGTGACGACCGGGCCGAAGCCCTCGTCCTGGACGACGGACATGCCGGTGTGCGCCTGGTCGAGGACGGTGGGCAGGTAGTAGAAGCCCGACTCCAGGTCGCCTTCGCCCCAGCGGCCGCCGCAGCGCAGGCGGGCGCCCTCGGCGATGCCGGCCTCGACGTACGCCGTCACCTTGTCGCGGTGGGCCTCGGAGATGAGGGGGCCGGTCTGCGCGCGCTCGTCGTCGGGTCCGCCCAGGCGGATCTTCTCCGCACGGCGCACGAGCTCGTCGACGAAGCGCTCTGCGATCGATTCCTCGACGATGAGCCGGCTGCCGGCCGAGCAGACGAGGCCGGAGTGGAGGAACGCGCCGTTGAGCGCGTTGTCCAGCGCCGCGTCGAAGTCCGCGTCCGCGAAGATGACATTGGGGTTCTTGCCGCCCAGCTCGAGCGCGACCTTCTTGACGGTCGCGGCGGCGTTGGCCATGAGGTGACGGCCGGTCACCAGACCACCGGTGAACGAGACGAGGTCGACATCCGGGTGGGTCGACAGCGGCGCGCCCGCGGTGGCTCCGGCACCCAGGACCAGGTTGCCGACGCCCGCGGGCAGGCCCAGGTCGTCGAGCACCTCGAGGAGGAGGATCGCGGTGTGCGGTGTCAGCTCGGAGGGCTTGAGCACGAAGCTGTTGCCGGCCGCCAGTGCGGGCGCGACCTTCCACGCCGTCTGCAGCAGCGGGTAGTTCCACGGGGTGATGAGGGCGCACACGCCCACCGGCTCGTAGACGATCTTCGAGCGGATCGCGGGATCGCCGGCGTCGACGACACGACCGGCCTCGGAGTCCGCGATGCGTCCGAAGTAGTCGAAGCAGTTCGCGATGTCATCCATGTCCATCCGGGACTCGACCATCCGCTTGCCGGTGTCGGACGACTCCGCGCGGGCGAACTCCTCCTTCCGCTCGCGGATGGCCGCTGCGGTCGCAAGCAGGAGCGATCCGCGCTCAGCGGCGGGGACGGAGGTCCAGATGCCGGAGTCGAAGGCGCGGCGGGCGGCCTCGATCGCTGTGATCGTGTCGGCCTCGGACGCCTCGTCCACGGTTGCGACGAACGAGCCGTCGGCCGGGCAGAGGATGTCGCGGGTGCCGCCGTCCTGTGCGGAGGTCCATGCGCCGTCGATGTAGAGGGTGTTCGGCATGAGAGGTCCCTTCTTCTGCTTCTGTCAGTCGTGTGCGGGAGCGGTCCG
>DWZY01000298.1 GCA_019117325.1 Candidatus Brevibacterium intestinigallinarum | reverse complement strand
GATCGCCTCGCGGCACAGGCGGGCCAGCTTCTCGTCGCTGTAGCCCAGCCAGCCCGGCGTGGTCGTGTAGGCGGCGTAGCCCTCCGCGCGCAGACGGGCGATGCGCTCCTCGCGGCCCTGCGCGCCGCGGCGCAGGATCGCCAGGGCGTCCTCCTCCGTCATGACGTCGCTGAGGTAGCGGAGGTCGACGAGGTCGAGGATCTGCTCCGGCGTCATCTGCGACAGGAGTTCCCAGAGCGGGAGTCCGGCGCGCTTGGCCTTGAGGTCCCAGAACGCGTTGACGACCGCGCCGATCGCCATGTGCATGACGCCCTTCTCCGGGCCCAGCCAGCGCAGCTGCGAGTCGTGGACGAGCTCGCGCCAGAAGCCGCCCATGTCGTCGAGGATGGCCTCGACGTCGCGGCCGCGCAGCGTCGTGGCCAGGGCCTCGATCGCGGCGGACTGGACGTCGTTGCCGCGGCCGATCGTGAAGACGAAGCCGTGTCCCTCATGGTCGTCACCCGCATCCGTGCGGACCACCAGGTAGGCGGCGGAGTAGTCGGGATCCGGGTTCATCGCGTCGGACCCGTCGAGGTCCCGCGAGGTGGGGAATCGGACGTCGTGGACGTCGATGCCGACGATGGTGCTCATGCGTCTCTGCTCTCCAAGCTTGTGCGATTTCCGCACACATCCAATGTCTGCGGCAGTTTTAACGGATCTCACAGCGGAACCCGCGTTGTTCGCAGTTAAACATAGGATGTCTTGACGGTCAAAGAGACTCACCTCACGACGACGGGACGCCCGGACCCCGGCGCTCAGCGCCCGACTCTGTGCTCCGAAGCCCCGGCTCTGGGCCCCCAGCCACCGCCTCCTCCCACCCCACCACACCTACTTCCGCGACACGCCGCGTGCGTGTTCGCGGGGATCCCGCGCGCCGGGTCCCCTCGAGCATCAACCCGTCCCGTCGATGGAGGACGATTGACCACGAGCCGGTCCGGTCGTCCGCACTGCGGCGAGCCGCACCTGGACCACCAGCCGTCCGCTCACCCGGGGGACCGGGCGCTGACGACATGCGCGATGTGGCGGAAGACGCCGGGGCGGAAGAGATCCGGCCACCCCAACTGGAAGACGTGGTGCCCCAGATTGCGCAGCCCGAACTCGCGCTGCCGCTCCTGCCGCGCACGCGCCGCACCCGGATCCCCGTCGGAGTACTTGATCTCTCCATTCACCTCGACGACCACCTGGGCAGCGCGGTGGAAGAAGTCGACACGGGCGATCGTCCCGTCTGCATCGATCCGGAACGAGATCTGCGGCTCGAACCCCTCGATCCCGTGCTCGTGGAAGCGGACGGCGCAGATCGATTCGGCCGGGGATTCCCGGGCGGGGTCTGCAAGGGCGAGCGCCCAGCGGGCCTGCTTCGCGCCGCGACGCCCCCGGATTCCGTCCGCCAGACCAATGACAGCACCCGCATCAATGAGACCGGAGCGCAGAGCGTGGTCGATCATCGGGACCGACACATCCATCGGATGATCGAGCGCCACATCGAGCAGCGTCCGGGCCACCGTCGTCACCCGAATCCCATCGATGATCACGAAGTCGCTGTCGTCGACAGCTCGCCGTCGGATGATGCGCTTCTCTGTCGCCAGCGACTTCCCGCGCATGATCGCCTCGACCTTGGACTGGTTCGTCCGGGTCAGGGGCAGCCCCCAGAGGAGCGCTGCTGACTGATGGGAGAGCCCACACCCGTCTGGCAGCGCTCCTGCATAGGAGCGGGCCAGGATGGACAGTCGCGCCGCGTGCCCACGCAAGCCGGGCAGGTCGATGTCGCTGACATCGACATGAGCGGCCTCAATCCCCACCGGTGCACCACCGCTGCCGAGCGCTCCGGTCCAGGCCGCCACCGCCGCACCATCGTCACCACGCACTCCGGCACGCTCGGCGACGGCGCACGCCCCGGCGCCCAGTACCTCCAGGTCGGGTTCTATCCGGGCATGGGCCTGCAGAACCGCATGCGAGCGGCTCCCACAACCCGGGCGGACGATGTAGAGGCCCCGACGGACCTGGATGAGGCAGCAGGCCAGAGCCCTCTGCCTGTGTGTGCGGGAGAGCCCGATCCGATCAAGCTCGCCGCTGGTGATGATCGCTGACATGCCCCGAGGCTCGAGGACGGCGTCACGCGTCGCACCGGCCCACCCGAGCTGTGGACAACCAGCAGTGGATCCACCGTTCCGCGACCGCAGCGGGTCGGCGGTTCTCCCCAGAAACGCGACGCACCGTCTGCATGTTCGGCGCACCCCGGCGGGCGGGATGTCGCCAAACATGCAGACGGCGTGTCGCGAATAAGGGCTGGGCGCGGGTGGGGACTAGCCGCGCGGGTCAGCCAGAAGCACTCACTCCGAGCGGAGGCGCAGCCCCTGCATGCCGCCGTCGACGGCGATCGAGGTGCCGGACACGGCAGACGCAGCCGGCGAGGCGAGGTACGCGATCGCCGCGGCAACCTCGTCCGCGGACACGAGGCGCCCGCTGGGCTGGCGGGCGCTCAGCGCCGCGCGCTCAGCCTCCGGGTTGTCCGCGGAGTCCAGCAGGCGACCCACCCAGGGGGTGTCCGCGGTGCCGGGGTTCACGCAGTTGACGCGGATGCCCTCGCGCAGGTGGTCCGCCGCCATCGCGAGCGTGAGCGAGTAGACCGCACCCTTCGACGCGGAGTACAGCGCACGCTGCGGCAGACCGGCGGTCGCCGCGATCGAGCAGGTGTTGACGACCGAGGCGGCCTTCGACGTCCGCAGGTGCGGCAGCGCCGCACGGGTCACGCGCACGATGCCCAGGACATTGACGTCCAGGACGCGGTGCCACTCCTCGTCATCGTTGGCCTCGACCGTGCCCTGCGCGCCGATGCCCGCGTTGTTGACGACGATGTCGATGCCGCCGAACTTCTCCGCGACCGCCTGCACGCCGGACTGCACGGACGCGTCATCCGTGATGTCGACCTGCTGCGCGAAGTGCTCGACGCCGTCCGTGTTGATGTCGAACACGGCGACGTTCGCGCCCAGCTGCGCGAACTGCGCGGCGGTCGCCGCGCCGATCCCCGACGCTCCGCCGGTGATGATGGCGGTCAGTCCCGTCATGTCGAATGCCATGGTTACTCCTTCGTGAATGCGTGTGGGTTCACGGCCCGGACGGAACCGGGTCGGGGCGGCTGGTCAGCCGACCGCGGCCTCGGGGTCACTGACTCGGGGTCACTGGCCCGAGGCCGCGGTCCGGTGCTGCTCAGCCGAACGTGATGCTCAGGCCTGGGCGAAGACCTGGCGCTGACGGCCCAGGCCCTCGATCTCGACCTCGACGACGTCGCCGGCCTTGAGGTACGGGAAGCGGCCGGACAGGGCCACGCCCTCCGGGGTGCCGGTGAGGATGACGTCGCCCGGCTCCAGCTGCATGTACTGGCTGAGGTCGAGGATGATCGCCTCGACGTCGAAGATCATGTCGCGGGTGTTCGAGTCCTGGCGGACCTCACCGTTGACCCAGCTGCGGATCGACAGCGCGTGGGGGTCGACCTCGTCCGCGGTCACGACCCAGGGGCCCAGCGGCGAGAAGCCGGGCGAGCTCTTGCCCTTCGACCACTGGCCGCCGGACACCTCGATCTGGAAGGCGCGCTCGGAGAGGTCATTCGCGACGACGTATCCGGCGATCGCCGCGGCAGCCTCCTCGCGGGTCTCCAGGTAGGAGACGGGCTTGCCGATGACGATGCCCAGCTCGACCTCCCAGTCGGTCTTCTGGGAGTTCTTCGGGATGAAGGCCTCGTCGTAGGGGCCCGCGACCGTGTTGGGGTGCTTGAAGAAGACGATGGGGTGCGCGGGCGGCTCGGAGCCGGACTCCGCGGCGTG
>DWZY01000297.1 GCA_019117325.1 Candidatus Brevibacterium intestinigallinarum | reverse complement strand
GGACAGCGGCCACGCCGGATCCGGCGAGGACGACGCCGCGGGGGAGAGCGGCCAGGCGGGTGACGGGGATGCCGCGGCGGCCGGTCCCGTCAGCGCGGCCGCGGCGAGTGATCCGCCCAGCGTGGTGGTGAGTGCCGTGCGTGCGGCGCGCGGTGCGATGCGCAGAGCGGCCGCTCGCAGCGGTGCGACGGACATTCCCGATGCGCGCAGCGCGTGCCACAGCAGGGAGAGCAGGACGGCCAGTGCGGTGCGCGCTCCCAGCACAACGGCGGCCCAGCCCGCGAGGAGCACGAGTCCGGCGCCGGTGTCGCCGCTGACCGCATCGGACATGAGGCCGGGGGTCGCGACGGCGAGGAGGCAGGTCCCCGCACCGTGCACAGTCGTGACAAGGATGAGACGGCGCATTCCCATGATCACTCCATCGTCAGATTCATCGGATGAAGTCAAACAGTATCAAACGTCATGAACTGCGCCAGTGGTCTGTGGATAGTGCCATCCGTATTCGTCTGCTTCCATTCGGTGCCATCGGTGTGACCTCCATGACATACTACGGCCATGGAACGACATCGGCAGGAGACGGAGGCTGCGGCGGACGCCCGGTTCGTGCGGCTCTTCGAGGACCTCGAGGCGCAGGAGGAGGGTCGCGCGCTCCATGAGCGGCTGGGTGAGTTCTCCGACCTCGTCGCCGGCGAGGCCGCCGACCATGGTCTGGCCGATGTCTTCGCGGCGTCTCGCGGCGAGCGGGCGGCGGTGACGGTCGCGGGGGTCCGCGTCGAGGGGCGCGTCGTCCGGGCCGCGGAGGGCTGGATCGTCCTCGCGACAGGATCCGGCGGAGATGTGATCGTCTCCCTCGAGCATGTCGAGGAGGCCGTTGTGAGCACGCGCGGTCACGCGGGGTCGGGGGAGGGCCTGTCGCTCGCCTCGCCGCTGCGGGCGTGGTGCGAGGAGCGGGTCGTGTGCGCGATCGCGGTGGTAGGAGCGGGCGGCGGTGTCCGCATGCGCGTGGGCAGGATCGCGCAGGTGGCCAGGGACTGCATCGAGGTGGTCGAGGCGGAAGGTGCCGGCGGGGCGCGGGATGCGCGGGGCGGCCGCAGGCTCATCCCGCTGTCCCGCATCGCGCACGTGCGGCGGGCGGGCGGAGCCGCGTGAGCGGCACGGGCGCGGCAGTCCGCGGTGCCGGAGCGGTGGTCTGCCGCGCCGGAGGGTCAGTCCGCGGTGCCGGCGTCGACCTCGGCGCGGACCTCCGCATACATGCGCTGGATGTAGTCCTCCAGCTCCGTCTTCTCCACGCGCCACTGGCCGCGCCCGCCCACTTTGATCGCGCGGAGGTCGCCGGAGCGGACCAGGGCGCGGGCCTGTGCGACAGACACGTTGAGCACCTCCGCGACATCGGTGAGCGGCAGGAACCGAGATTCAACGGCCATGAGGAGTCCTTCTCAGTCGTGAGGGCAGCGAATGACACTGATGACAGTCAAATTCTATCAGGCGACGTCATCAGACGTCGTGATGTGTGGAGATCGGGAGATCACAGATGAACGAGCGTGACGCCACGTCCACCGTCCCCCGCGCCCGCCGCCTCGCTCGGCCCCGCTGGCGCGATCCGCGGCTGCTCATCGGCGCGGTGCTGGTGCTCGTCTCGCTCGTCGCGACGACGACCCTGGTGCGGGCGGTCGCAGAGACGACGCGCGTGTGGGCGGCGGCCGTGCCGCTGGTGCCCGGCAGCGAGGTGACGACCGACGACCTCGTCGCGGTCGAGGTCAAGCTGCCGGCGTCCGCGCCGTCGTACATCCCGGCCTCGTCCGCGGTGCAGGAGGGGTCGACGGTGCGCGGCGTGGTGGGCGAGGGCGAGCTCCTCCCGCTGTCCGCGCTCGTCGCGCAGGCGGACCTGCCGGGGCGCGTCGTGTCCGTCGACGTGTCCAGTGCCCTGCCCGCAGCGGTGGCGCGCGGCAGCGGGGTCGACATCTGGGCGACGGACGCTCGATCGGCGGAGGCGGGCCCGCCCACCGCGATCCTCACAGAGGTCGATGTCCTGTCCGTGGACCGGGGCACCCGCGACTTCACGGCTCCGGGGGCCGCGCGCATCGAGGTGTACGTGCCGGACGGGCGGATCGCCGAGGTCGTCCGCGCGCAGGCGCTGGGCCATCACATCTCCGTCGTCGAGGTCCCGCGCGCCGGTGCGCCGGAGACGAACGGCGCACCGGAGGAGCTGGAGGCCGAGGACTCATGATCGAGGTCATCGTTGCAGTCGACGTGGAGTACGAGGGCGCGGTCGTCGCGGCGGTGTCCGCGCTGCGCGACGCCCGAGTCGTGCGCAGGCCCGCGGACGAGACGGAGCTGCTGGCCCTGGTCGCCGGCGGGACCGGTCATGTCGTCATCCTCTCGCGCTGGTTCCCCGGAATCGACGCGGATGTCGTCGCGCGGATGCGGGACGCGGGCGCCCGCATCGTGGGGTTCGGCGATGACGAGGCGCTCTTCGCGCGCTGGGGGATCGTCCACACACTGTCCCCGGGCTCCGACTCCGCACGGACCGGGACGGTGCTGCGCGACTGCGCGGATGCGATCCAGGCCCCGCCGCGCCCCGCTGACCCGCCCCGCACCGCAGTGGATCCGCAGCGCACGGGCGAGATCACGGCGGTCTGGGGGACCGGCTCCTCGCCCGGGCGGACGACTGTCGCGCTCGTCCTGGCGCACCTCGCAGCGAGAGCGGGCGGTCGCACGACGCTCGTGGACGCGGACACGGTCTCCTCGTCCCTGACCCCGGCCCTGGGCCTGCTGGACGAGGCGCCGCAGCTCGCCGCGCTGTGCCGCCTCGTCGTGGCGGGCGCCGCGCACGACCCGGACCTCGTGGCCGACCGCCTCGTCGAGATCGAACCGGGCTTCGAGGTCGTCACGGGCCTGGCGCGCGCCGAGCGGTGGCCGGAGATCCGGGCCGGCGTGCTGACAGAGGTCCTCGACCGTCTGGCGGCGCGCGCCGAGAGGATCGTCGTCGACGTCTCCGACCGCATCGATCCGGACGACCCGTACGCGGATCCGCACTACGACCGCCATCAGGCCACGCGCGCGGTGCTCGACCGGGCAGACCGCGTGGTCCTCGTCGCGACCGCGGACCCGGTGGGCCTCCAGCGACTGGTCCGCAGGCTGGAGTCCGACCGGGTCCAGCGCCACCGCGACCGGCTGGTCGTCGTGGTCAACCGCGTCCGGGCCTCCGCCGTGGGGGCGGACCCGGAGGCCCGCATCCGGTCGGTCCTCAGCCGCTTCGCCGGGGTCGAGGACCTCGTCCTGCTGCCAGACGACTCCGCAGCGATCGACGCTGCACTGCTGGTGGGCCGCTCGCCGGTCGAGGTCGCCAGGCGGTCCCCGTTCGTGCGCGCTGTCGAGGAGCGGCTGCTCACCCGGCTGCCGGGTGCCGCACTGCGCCCTCGCGCGCGGCGGACCGGGAGGCTGCGGGCAAGTGCGACAATGACGTCATGATCCGCGCGTACGCACCCCTCGTCGGCCGGACGTTCGCCGGGGCCTGGCCCCTGCGCGATGCCGTCGCCGTCTTCGCCCCCGGCCCGCAGGAGCGCAGGCTCACGGGCGAGGACCTGGAGATCGCGGAGTACCGCGCGATGTCCGCCGCGGCGGCCAGCATCATCGATGACGCGCTGGCGGCCGGCTCGCCGCGCGCCGTCATCGCGGTCGACGTGCCGGACGAGGTGTTCGCCGGTGCGCGCGAGGCGCTGCCCGGAGTCGTCCTGGCCGCCGCCGTCCCCGCTCCCGAGGCCGTCGCGAGCGTCCACATCGACGACCCGGACGGCTTCGCACGGCTGCCGGAGGACCGGGACGGCGCGGCCGCCGCGCTGCTGGACTCCGACCTGCTGTGGTTCGCGTCAGCCGAGATCGACCAGCTGGTCGAGCTTCTCGCGCAGCTGGGCGCGGACGACGGGCTCGACGGCTGACTCGACGAGCGGGCCCATGAGGGGGACGGTGGACTCGATCTGCGCGTCCGCCGTCACGAGCGTCGCCTCATCCGCCGGGCGGGCGGTGAGGTCCACGGTCACGGTGACCGGTGCCCCCGGCACAGTGAGGGTGAGGCGGGCCGACTGCGGCTGCCCGGCCGGGGCCTCGGCGGCGGGGTCCACTCGCATGCGCAGCGACCCGGACCGGGGAGCGAACCGGGCCAGCGATTCCGGCACGGATTCCGCGGGCAGCGGGAACTCGACGGCGAGCGATCCATCGGCCGCGACGGTCGGCTCCGCGTCCTGGCCGCGCCACGTGTCCGGATCGAGGAGACCCGCGCGCAGGCGGGTCGGGGGAAGCGCGGAGGTGCCCGTCAGCGAGAAGGTCTTCATGGTCGTCCAGTCTGCCGCATGACGCGGACTGGTCGGGCATGCGCGGGGCCGTGGGTGACGTGTGCCGGGCCACACCCGGATCCGCGCGCGCAGGGCATAGAGTGGTGTCCGTGCTCACCGTCGAGCACACCGCCACATCGCATGCGGTCCGCGACAGCACATGAGGTGAGAGTGACGTGACCCCGGTCGATCAGACTGACATCGCCCGCGCGTGGAGCGAGCAGCAGGGGCAGGATGCCCCGGCGCACCTCCTCGCGGAGTACTACCCGCGACTGGCGGGTGACGAGGTGCGGCGCACGGGTGCGCCGGCGCTCGCGGCGAACGCGGCCGCGCACCTGGAACTGGCCCGCACGTACGACGGGGGACGCGCACGCGTCGCGATCCGCAACCCGGAGCACAGCGCGCTCGACTACACGGGCAACCGCACGCTCATCGACATCGTCGTGACGGACATCCGCTACGCGGTCGCGAGCGTCGTCGCAGAGCTCAACCGGCAGGGCCTGGCGATCCGCGACGTCCACCACCCGATCATGGCGGTGCGGCGCGGTGCGGAGCTCACGATCGTCCCGGACGCGGAGCTGTCGCGGGCGGCGACGGAGACCGCCGCGCTGCCGATCATCGGCCCCGGTGCGGCGACGGACGGCGAGGAGGCCGGCGGCATCCGGTCCGAGTCGTGGATCCACATCGAGGTCGACCGCGTCCCGGAGGAGGACTTCGGACAGGTCGAGGCGGGGCTCGTCAGCGTGCTCGACTACGCCGAGGCCGCGGATCGCGACAGCCAGCGCATGCGGGCCCGCGCCCGCGAGATCGCGGACGAGCTGCGGGCGCACGCACCCCGGCCGGAGCTGGCCGCCGAAGCGGCGGAGGCCGCGGAGCTCCTCACGTGGATGGACCACGGCTTCGTGTTCCTGGGCTTCCGCGAGTACGCGTTCATCGTCGACGAGGACGGCAAGCGCCTGGACCCGATCGAGGGCACCGCCCTGGGCATCTCCTCCCTGCGCGAGGCGCGGTCGTCCCGGCTGTCGCGCAAGGTCGCCGCGAAGGCGGAGGAGCCGCACGTCCTCGTGCTGACGGAGGCGAATTCGCGGTCGCGGGTCATGCGGCGCGGTTACATGGACTACGTGGGCGTCAAGACCTACGACGAGGACGGCCGGATCGTGGGGGAGCGGCGCTTCGTGGGCCTGTGGACCCCGCGGATCGACTCGACGTCCGCCCTGGACATCCCCGTCATCCGGACGAAGGTGCGCAACGTGCTGAGGCGCTCGGGCCTGGGCCGCGACACGCACGCGGGCGACGAGCTGCTGGGCGCGCTCGAGTCGTACCCGCGCGATGACCTGTTCCACGCGTCGACGGACGAGATCTTCGACACCGTCATGCAGGTGGTGGATCTGCAGGAGCGCCGCGAGCCGCGCGTCTTCATCCGGCGCGACCCCTACGAGCGCTACATGTCCGTCCTCATCTACCTGCCGCGCGACCTGTACAACACTGCCGCGCGCGAGAGGGTGCAGGACGTGCTGCGCGAGGTCTACTCCGCCCACACCGTGGACTTCGACGTGCAGCTGGGCGATTCCGCGCTGGCCCGCCTCCACTTCACCGCGCGCGTCCCCGCGGACCAGGACCTGCCCGCGACGGACCCGGGCGAGGTCGAGGCCCGGCTCGCCGGAGCGCTGCGGTCGTGGACCGAGGACCTCTGGGAGATCCTCGCGCCGGCGGCGGAGAAGAACCCTGCCTCGTCCGCGGAGCGCGCGCGCCGCTGGGCGTCCGCCTTCCCTCCGTCCTACACGTCGCTGCACACGCCCGAGCGCGCGGTCGAGGACGTCGCCCGCCTCGAGGCCGCGGCGGACTCCGACCGACCGGTCGTCGCGGTGCACCGTCGCGCGGAGAACGCCGCGCTGCTGGCCTTCTACCGCCACGAGCCCGTCACGCTCACGCAGGTGCTGCCGTACCTCGCCAACCTGGGCGCCGAGGTCGTGGACGAGCGGCCGTTCGAGTTGCGGCCCGCCGGCGGGACCACGTCGTGGATCTACGAGTTCGGCCTGTCGTTCGACGAGGCGCTGACCGACGAGGACCTCGAGACGATCCGCGACGGCTTCACCGCGGCCTGGGCGGGCCTGCGCGAGTCCGATGACCTGGACCGACTGCTGCTCCAGGAGCTCAGCTGGCAGCGGGTCAGCATCATCCAGGCGTTCGCGAAGTACCTGCGTCAGGCCGGCTTCACGTACTCCGACGCGTCGATCGCGCTCGCCTTCACCGCGCACCCGCGCCTGACCGCGCAGATCAGCGAGGCGTTCGAGATCCGGTTCGACCCGGACCGGTCCTTCGGGAGCACCGCGGAGCGGGCGGAGGCCGCCGAGGCCGTGCTCGCCGAGGCCGAGGCCGGCCTGTCCGCCGTCACCTCGCTCGAATCGGACCGGGTCCTGCGGGCGACCATCGACACGCTGCGGGCGACGCAGCGGACCAACGCGTTCATCCGGGAGGACGGTGCGCTGCCGCAGGCGCTCGTCTTCAAGATCCGGGCCGAGGAGCTCGACTTCCTGCCCCGGCCGCGGCCGGCACTCGAGTCGTGGGTGCACTCGCCGGCGGTCGAGGGCGTCCACCTGCGGTTCGGCACGGTCGCCCGCGGCGGACTGCGCTGGTCGGATCGTCGCGACGACTTCCGCACCGAGGTGCTGGGGCTCGTGAAGGCGCAGATGGTCAAGAACGCGCTCATCGTGCCCACCGGCGCGAAGGGCGGGTTCTTCCCCAAGCGCCTGCCGGATCCCGCGGTGGACCGGGACGCGTGGGGTGCGGCCGGACAGGCGGCCTACGAGGTCTTCATCGGCGCGCTGCTCGACATCGCGGACAACCTCGAGTACCGCGGCGAGTCGACCGAGGTCGTGACGCCGGACCGCGTCGTGGCCCACGACGGCGACGACTACTACCTGGTCGTCGCGGCGGACAAGGGGACCGCGCGCTTCTCGGACGTGGCCAACCGGCTGGCGGCCGAGCGCGGGTTCTGGCTGGACGACGCCTTCGCCTCCGGCGGCTCGACCGGCTATGACCACAAGGCGATGGGCATCACCTCCCGCGGGGCGTGGACGTCCGTCGAGCGTCACCTGCGCGAGCTGGGCATCGACGCGTCTGCGGACGACTTCACGGTCGTGGGCATCGGCGACATGTCCGGCGACGTCTTCGGCAACGGCATGCGGCGCTCCCGCCACATCCGGCTCGTCGCGGCCTTCGACCACCGGGACATCTTCCTGGATCCCACCCCGGACGCGGCGACGGGCTACGAGGAGCGCGAGCGCCTCTACCACCTGCCCCGCAGCTCGTGGCAGGACTACGATCCCGCGCTCATCTCTGCCGGCGGCGGCGTGTTCCCGCGGTCCGCGAAGGCGATCGAACTGAGCCCCGAGGCCGCCCAGGCACTGGGGGCCGCGCCGGGCCGGATGACGCCGGACCAGCTCATCTCGACCATCCTCACGGCACCCGTCGACCTCGTGTACAACGGCGGCATCGGCACGTACATCAAGTCGTCCGACGAGTCGCACGCGGATGTGGGCGATCGTGCGAATGACGCGATCCGCGTGGACGGGGGACAGCTGCGCGCCCGCGTCGTGGGCGAGGGCGGCAACCTGGGCGCCACCCAGCTGGGCCGGATCGAGGCCGCGCTGGCGGGCGTGCGCCTCAACACGGATGCGGTCGACAACTCCGCGGGCGTCGACTCCTCCGACCACGAGGTGAACATCAAGCTCCTGCTGGCGGCCCTCATCCGGCGCGGCCTCTTCGCCGCGGACGAGCGCGGGCAGGTGCTCGAGTCGATGACCGACGAGGTCGCGCAGAGGGTGCTGTCGAACAACTACACGCAGAACCTCGCGATGGGCGAGGCCCGGTACGGGTCGCTGCCGATGACGGAGACGTACTCCCGCCTCATGCGCTACCTGGAGCGGGAGGCGGACCTGGACCGGACGGTCGAGAACCTGCCGGAGACCCCCGCGCTGCGCAAGCGCGCCCAGGCCGGCACGGGCCTCACCTCGCCGGAGCTCGCGGTGCTGCTGGCCTACGTCAAGATGGACGCGGCCGCGAAGATGCTGGACTCCGCGGTGCCGGACGAGGAGTGGATGGCCGGTCCGCTGCGCGACTACTTCCCGCCCAGCCTGCTGCGCTACCAGGAGCACTTCCCGGACCACCCGCTGCGCCGGGAGATCGCGACGGCGAAGATCGTCAACTCGGTCGTGGACCGCGGCGGCATCTCCTACCTCTACCGGCTGCAGGAGGAGACGGGTGCAGAGCTGCCGCACCTCGTGCGGATCTTCACGGTCGTGTGCGAGGTGTTCGACCTCGACGGGTTCGTCGCGGACGTGTGCGCGCTGGACGGACGGGTCGCGGCAGACGTGCAGGCGACGCTGCTGAACGAGCACGTCAGGCTCCTGGACCGGGCGTCGCGCTGGTTCGTCCATCAGTCCCCGGAGCACCTGGACGTCCTCGCGACGATCGACACGTTCCGGGAACCGGTCACGCGCCTCCGTGCGGATCTCCCGGACCTGCTGCGCGGCGAGGACCGCGCGGAGTACGAGCAGGCGCGCCGGTCCTACGCGGGCCAGGGCGTGCCGGAGGAGCTGGCCTCGCGAGCCGCGAGCCTGCTGGACTCGTTCGCCCTGCTGGACGTCGTGCAGGAGAGCCAGCGCACCGAGACCCCGCCCGAGGACGTCGCCGGCGTCTACTACGCGGTGACGGATGCGGTGAGCGGCACGGCCCTGCTCGACATGATCCGGGACCTGGATCGGAGCAGCCGCTGGTCCGCGCTGGCGCGCGGTGCGCTGCGGGACGACTACTACCAGGCGATCATCACGCTCACGGACGCCGTGGTGCGCCACACGGACACGGTCGACGAGCCCGGCGCGGGCACGGGCGCAGGTGGTCGTGCCCGGGTCCGGTCGTGGATGGCCGCGAACGGCAGCGCGCTGGAGAAGGTGCTCACGATGGTCTCCGAGCTGCGCGAGCTGCAGGTCGTCGACCAGGCGCCCGTGTCCGTCGTGCTGCGGCAGCTGCGCGGTGTCGTCCGTACGGCCGACTGGGCGAGTGAGGCCGAATGAGCATCCTGGCAGAACTGACGAAGGCGAACAGCAGCCTCGACGAGGACGGGGTCGAGTGGCTCCGCCAGCTGGTGGGCGACTGGCAGCTCATCGCGGACCTGTCGTTCGCGGACTTGGTCCTGTGGGTGCCGCGCCGCACCGCGGAGGGCGACAACGCGCCCCAGGACCAGGACGGCGCAGATGACGCGCTGGACTTCGTCGTCGTGGCGCAGTGCCGGCCCATGACGGGCCTGACGATGTTCGCGAGCGACATGGTGGGGGAGCGGCCGGGACCCCGCCACCGGTCGCTGCTGGGCCGCGCCTACCGGACGCGCACGACGGTCATCGCGGAGGACGACGGGTCACGGTTCGCGCGGGCCGACGTGGTCCCGGTCGTCCACGGCGGCCGGGTGCTGGGCGTGCTCACGCGCCACACGGAGGAGTCGCGCAGGCTGGGCGCCTCGCGCATGGAGCGGAACCACCGCAGCAGCGCCTCGGCCCTGCTCGACATGGTGGGGGAGGGGACCTTCCCCACGACCGACGGGCTGTCCGGCGGCCGCCGCGGCGAGCCGCGCGTGGGAGACGGGCTCATCCTGCTGAACCGGGAGGGGCGCATCCGCTACGCCTCGCCCAACGGGGTGTCCGTCCTCTACCGGTTGGGGTCCGAGGGCGACATCGAGGGCCGCTACCTGGCGGACCTCGTGACGGGGCTGGTCGACCAGCGCGGGACCGTCGACGAATCGCTGCCGCTCGTGCTGACGGGCCGCGAGCCCTGGCGGACGGAGATCGAATCCGGCCGGGTGAGCATCGCGCTGCGGTCGATCCCTCTCATGCGCGACGGGAATCGGACGGGCGCGGTCATCCTGGGGCGCGACGTCTCGGAGATCCGGCGGCGCGAGCGCGAGCTGCTGAGCAGGGACGCACTCATCCGCGAGATGCACCATCGCGTGAAGAACAATCTGCAGACCGTGTCCGCGCTGCTGCGCCTGCAGTCGCGGCGGGCCACGACGTCCGAGGCGCGGTCCGCGATCGAGGAGGCGATGCGGCGCGTGTCCGTCATCGCGGTCGTCCACGACGCGCTCAGCCAGTCGCTGGACGAGTCGCTCGACTTCGACGAGATCCTCGACAAGGGGCTGCGGCTGGCGCCGGACCTGTCGTCACCGGTCGCACGGGTGACGACCCGGCGAGTGGGCAGCTTCGGGAAGATCGCGACGGAGGACGCCTCCGCCCTGCTCCTGGCGATCACCGAACTGGTGACGAACGCGGTGGAGCACGGGTTCCCGTTCGACGCGGACGACCCGGACCCCCAGACGATCGAGGGCACGATCGAGGTCCGCCCCGAGCGCGACGGCGACAGGCTGCGCCTGAGCGTCGTCGACGACGGGGTGGGGATCTCTGCGGAGCGCGGTCCCGGCGATGGGCTGGGCACGCAGATCGTGCGCACGCTCATCACCGCGGACCTGCGCGGTTCGATCGAGTGGCGGCCGGGGGCGGACGGCGGCACCGAAGTGCTGCTGGATGTGCCGCTGCGGCCGGCCGAGTGAGGTGCGGGGCCTCAGCCCGCGCGGCGGGCGCGGGCGGCGCGGCGCTTGAGCGCGCGGCGCTCGTCCTCGCTCATCCCGCCCCAGACGCCGGCATCCTGGCCGGACTCGAGGGCCCACTGCAGGCAGGTCTCGACGACCTCGCAGCGGCGGCAGACGCGCTTGGCCTCTTCGATCTGGAGCAGGGCAGGACCGGTGTTCCCGATGGGGAAGAACAGCTCAGGATCCTCGTTCAGACATGCAGCACGATGGCGCCAGTCCATGGGGTTCCTCTCAGGTGGACGACATCGTCCGTCGATGCGGAACCGCGGCGGATGACAGCCGGACGGTGCAGGATCAGAGATCTGCAGGTGGGCAGTCCGCCGCTGGCGCGCTGACGGACGCGGAAACGGTGATGACTCACTTTCCCACGGTCACGCGCACAGCCACAAGACCCCAGCTGTGTGAAGTCTCTGACAGGCACCATCATGGATCAGCCGTATACAGCGGTGCAAATCGGTGGTAGGTGTGTCCGCCTGACGGTCACTCGTTGCCGTGTCACCCCGCGTCCTGCTTGCATGGGGGGATGACTGATCAGAGAAGACCAGGCGACCTGTCCGACGTCCGTCTCATCGAGGTCGATGGGAAGGCGCCCCGGATCCACGAGACCGCCTTCATCGCGCCCGGCGTGACGCTCATCGGCGACGTGACCGTGGGCGCGCGCTCGTCGATCTTCTACGGCTCCGTGCTGCGCGCGGAGCGCGCCTCGATCACGATCGGCGAGGACACGAACGTGCAGGACAACACCGTCATGCACTGCGACCCCGGCTTCGATGTGAGTGTGGGCAGCCGCGTCTCCGTGGGGCATGCGGCCCTCATCCACGGGTGCACGGTCGAGGACGACTGCCTCATCGGCATGTCGACCACGCTGCTCAACGGCGCGGTCATCGGCTCCTACACCCTCGTCGCAGCTGGCGCCCTCGTCCTCGAGGGCGCGCAGATTCCGTCGGGGTCCCTGGTCGCGGGCGTGCCGGGCAAGGTCCGCCGCGAGCTCGACGAGGACGGGCGCGCGCACATCGATCGGAACTGGCGCTCGTACCGCGAGCTGGCCGAGACGCACACGCAGCGCTCCACGATCCTCTGAGCTCCGTGATCCTCTGAGCCGGCGAGCGGTGCGCCCCGCGCACCCGCTCCGCTCGCTCCGCCCGTCCGGCACCCCGTCGAATGGGCCGGTCGGTCGCGCTCTGACAGAATGTGAGCGTGAAGAACGTACTGGATCGCTCGCATCATCGTGTCGTCATCATCGGCGGCGGACCCGGCGGCTACGAGGCCGCGCTCGTCGGCGCGCAGCTGGGCGCCGACGTCATGCTCGTCGAGCAGAACCGCTGCGGCGGGTCCGCTGTGCTCACCGATGTCGTCCCCTCGAAGTCCCTCATCGCCACGGCAGAGGTGATGGGGACGATCAACGGGGCCGGCCGCTTCGGGCTGTCCGGCGGCGACGGCGGTGAGGCCTCCGCCGTCGTCCCGGACCTCGCGGCACTGAATGAGCGGATCCTGGGACTCGCGAACGCGCAGGCGGATGACATCCGCGACGGTCTGACGCGCGCCGGCGTCAAGCTGGTGCACGGCACGGCATCCCTGGTCGACCGGAGCACCGTCCACGTCGTCGAGAACTCCGGCACGGAGTACGACCTCGCGGCGGACACCGTCCTCGTCGCGGTGGGCGCCCACCCGCGTGAGCTGCCCACGGCGACCCCGGACGGGGAGCGGATCCTCACGTGGACCCAGCTCTACGACCTCGACGAGCTGCCCCCGCACCTGGTGGTCGTGGGATCGGGCGTGACGGGCGCGGAGTTCGCCTCCGCCTACCACGCGCTGGGCAGCGAGGTCACCCTCGTGTCCTCCCGCGACCGCGTCCTGCCCGGTGAGGACGAGGATGCTGCCGAAGTCCTCGAGACCGCCTTCCGCGCCCGCGGCATGAACGTCCTCTCGCGCACCCGCGCGGAATCCGTGGTCCGCGAGGACGACGGTGTCGCCGTGACGCTGGCGGACGGGCGGATCGTCCGCGCCACGCACTGCCTCATGGCCGTGGGATCCGTCCCCAACACGGACGGGATAGGCCTGGAGGAGGCGGGCCTCGCCGTCGAGGACTCCGGTCACATCGTGGTCGACGGAGTCTCCCGGACCTCGGTCCCCGGGGTCTATGCGGCGGGCGACTGCACGGCAGTGCTGCCGCTGGCCTCCGTCGCCGCGATGCAGGGCCGGATCGCGATGTTCCACGCGCTGGGCGACGCGGTGTTCCCGCTGCGCCTGCGCAACGTCGCCTCGAACGTCTTCACCGCACCGGAAATCGCGACGGTGGGCTTCACCCAGGCGGACTTCCGCGAGAACGCGTCCGAGGTCGAGACCGTCACCCAGCCGCTGCACACGAATGCGCGGGCGAAGATGCTGGGCATCACGGAGGGCTTCGTGAAGATCTTCTGCCGCCGCGGATCCGGCTCCGTTCTGGGCGGCGTCGTCGTGGGCCCGCGCGCCAGCGAGCTGATCCTGCCGCTCACGATGGCAGTGGAGAACCGCCTGACCGTGGACCAGCTGGCGCAGTCCTTCGTCGTCTACCCGTCACTGACCGGGTCGATCGCCGAGGCCGCGCGCAAGCTGCACCGCCACCAGGCCTGACCGCGGGGTCGAGTCCGACAACGGGGCCCGGTCCGTCAGCTGCCTGCGTCTCAGGCCTCGAACTCGACGAGGACGTCACCGGAGCGCACACCTGCGCCCGGTCCCACCGCGACCGCGCGGACGACGGCGTCGTGCGCGGCGGTGAGCGGCTGCTCCATCTTCATGGCCTCGATGACGGCCAGGCGGTCGCCCGCGGACACGCGGTCACCGGGCGCCACGTCGACCGCGACGATCGTGCCCTGCATGGGTGCGGTGAGCGAGCCGGTCGCCGCGGCGGCCCGTGCGGTCCGGCGCGTGACGCGCCGGCTGCGCTGGGGCCGTGCCGCGGGTGCGGCCAGCTCGGCCGGGACAGAGACGACGAGGCGGTGGCCGTCGACCTCGACGACGACCTCGACCTGCTCCGCGGGAGCGGCACCGTCCTCGGCGGGCGCGGGCAGGCGGTCGGCGGACCAGGCGGGCATGAAGTCCTCCTCGAGCCAGCGGGTGGAGACGAGCAGCTGGTCGCCGGCGAGTTCCGGGGCGTCCGTGAGGCTGCGGTGCAGGGGCAGGAGGGTCGCCACGCCGTCCAGGACGAACTCATCGAGCGCGCGGCGGCTGCGGGCCAGCGCGGTCTCCCGGTCCGGACCCCAGACGATGAGCTTCGCGAGCATCGGATCGAAGTCCGAGCCCACGACCGTGCCCGCACCCACGCCGGAGTCCATGCGGACGCCGGGGCCCGAGGGCTCGCGGTAGCCCGTGATCGTGCCCGTGACCGGGACGAAGCCGTGCGCGGGGTCCTCGGCGTTGATCCGGAACTGGAACGCGTGGCCGCGGGGGCTGTCGAATGCCTCCGGCAGCGATTCTCCGCCGGCGATCCGCAGCTGCCAGGCGACGAGGTCGACGCCCGCGATCTCCTCCGTCACCGTGTGCTCGACCTGGATGCGGGCGTTCGCCTCCATGAAGGTGATGCGGCCGTCCGCGCCCAGCAGGAACTCGCAGGTCGCGGCCCCCACGTAGCCCACGTGGCGGAGGATCCTCTGCGAGGCCTCGATGAGGGTCTGCTCCTGCTGCGGCTCGAGGCCGGGGGCCGGGGCCTCCTCGAGGATCTTCTGGTTGCGGCGCTGCAGGGTGCAGTCGCGGGTCGAGAGCACGCGGACCTCGCCCCGGGCGTCGGCCAGGCACTGGGTCTCGACGTGCCGGGGACGGACGATCTGCTGCTCGATGAGGCACTCGCCGCGGCCGAAGGCGGCCTTCGCCTCTCGCGAGGCGGCCTCGAAGGCGGCCGGCAGCGCGTTCGCGTCCGCCGCCGTGCGGAACCCGCGGCCGCCGCCGCCGTGGACGGCCTTGAAGGCGACCGGGTAGCCGATCTCGGCCGCGACCTCGGCGGCCTCGCGAATGGTCGCGACGGGACCGGGGGAGCCCTGCGCGACGGGGGCGCCCACCGCCTGCGCGACGGCGCGGGCGCCTGCCTTGTCACCGAGGGCGCGGATCGCCTCCGGGGGTGCTCCCACCCACGTGAGTCCGGCCTCGGAGACGGCCGTCGCGAACTCCGCGCTCTCCGCCAGGTAGCCGTAGCCCGGGTGGATCGCGTCCGCTCCGGACTTCTGCGCGAGCTCGATCATTGTGGGGATGCTGAGGTAGGTCTCCGCAGCCGTGCGGCCCTCCAGGCGGAAGGCGTCGTCCGCGAGGGTGACGAAGAGGGCGCCCGCGTCGGCGGCCGAGTACGCGGCGACCGAGGCGATGCCCAGGTCCTTGCAGGCGCGCACGATGCGCAGGGCGATCTCGCCCCGGTTCGCGATGAGGACCTTCCGGACGGGACGCGCGGTCGCCGTCTCCCGGTCCTGCGATGCTGCGGTCGCTGCGGTCATCGGGTCTCCTCACCCTGCGGGGAGTGTGCGGGCGCACACCGGTCACTGCCTCGACGAATATAGGGAAGTCCAACGCCGGGTTGTCGATGGTGGACAAAACCGGGGAGGGCGATTCTCGTGGGCGCTTGCGCGGTCCCGGGCGTGTCGTGCGGGCGCGTGCGGACTGTGGGGCGGGTCAGGCCCCGTCGCTGCTCCACAGGCTCGTCCACCGGACGCCCATGTCCGCGAGCATCGTGCGCAGCAGCGGCAGGCTCAGGCCGATGACGTTGTGGTGATCGCCCTCGATGCCTGAGACGAAGGCGCCGCCCAGTCCGTCGATCGTGAGGGCGCCGGCGACCTCGAACGGCTCGCCAGTCGCGATGTAGTCCTCGAGTTCCCGGTCACTGGGCGAGGCGAGGTGGACACGGGTCTGGCCCTCCGCGGCGCGGTGATCGCGCAGGTGCCAGCCGCTGCTGTCGTTCGCGGGCGCGAGGACGCCTGCCCAGTGGGCGCTCCAGAGGACGGGGGAGGAGCCGGCCATCCGCTGCCAGATCTCGCGGGTGCGCTGTGCGGTGTGGGGCTTGCCCACCGGCTCGCCGTCGAGTTCCAGGACCGAATCGCAGGCGACGACCACGACCTCGGCGGTGGTGGTGTCCGGGCCGGACTCATGCGTGAGGAGGTCGGGCACGCGGGACAGCACGGCCTCGGCCTTCGCCTGGGCCAGGAGGCTCACGAGCTCACGGACGCTGGCGGTGGGGTGGGCTGCCTCGAGCGCGTCCTCGTCGACGTCCGGCACCGCGATGAGCGGATCGATCCCGGCGCCCTGCAGGATGCGCAGGCGGGACGGGGAGCCCGAGGCGAGCAGCAGGCGGGTCATTCATCCTCCGTGGGAGTGCTGTGACGGGGCAGAGCGTGCCGGTCGGCGATCGCCCGCAGCACGGCGGCGGCCAGCTGCCTGCGCCCCAGCGCGCTGGGGCGCAGGCCGGACTCGTCGACGAGACCCACGTGCGAGGTCCCCGACAGGATCCGCGTGAGCGAGAGCGGCATCGCGCCCGCGGACAGCGCGGCGAGCCACTGAGAGCCCGCGAGCACGCGGGCGGAGCGGCGCATGACCGTGCGCAGCGGATTGCGGATGCCGGGCAGGCTGCTGAGGTTGGGGCAGCACAGGAGCACGGTCGCGAAGCCCGCGCGCTGCAGGCGGGAGAGCGCCGAGGACAGGACGCCCAGGGTGATCGAGCCCGTGACGGGGAAGAGGATGTCTGCGGTGCCCATCGAGAGCACGGCGATGCGGGGCCCGCCCCGCACGGCCAGGTGCGGGTCGTGCAGCGCGCGATCGACCTGGGCGATGAGCGATTCCGCGCGGGCGGACGGCTCCGCCAGCGAGGTCAGCCGCACCGGCATGCCCAGGAGGGAGGCGAGGCCGCGGCTCAGCAGCCGGGCGGGGTCGGAGGGGGCGGAGCCCGCCAGCCACGAGTCGCCCAGGACGACGAGGGCGGCGGAGTCCGTCCGTCCCGGCGCGGGTTCTGCGGGCGGAGCGGTGTCTGCGCCGAGGCCGTGGGTGCTGCCGAGGCCGCTGTCCGGCGAGTCGGGGTCCGGCTGGTCGGGCAGGGAGAATGTGGGCGGATCGACGACGGTCCGCAGCCCCGGCGGATCGAAGTCCCGAGCGGCCTCGAGGAAGCCGCGGCGCAGGCGCGAGGACTGGAGCCGCAGCAGCAGGGAACCGGTCGCCAGGAGCACGGACGGGACGCCCACGGCGGTCGCGAGGGTCACCGCGGTCCTCCGTCGCACAGCCGCCCCTCCACCCTCGGTTCCCGTGGTCTCGCACGCGCTCCCAGGCGGAGCGGCGCGCACCCGTCAGCCTAGCGGCACATGCGTATAGTCTGGCGTCATGGCGAACGAACGGCGCACGGATCTCACCCAACGCATCCGGGGAGCCTGGCAGGGCTTCCGGACCCTGCGCGAGGATGCGGCGCAGCAGCCCGGCGGCTCCTACCTGGGCGGCCCGCCCACCGGACCGATGACCTTCACCGAGCCCACCGAGGACGAGCTGGGCCGCGGAGCGTACGAGCCGTACGTGTCCCCGCCCTTCCGCCTGGCCGCGGCCTGGAGCTGGCGCACGATCGTCATCCTGGCGGCCGTGGGCGTCCTGCTGTGGCTCCTGTCCAAGGTGTCGCAGGTGCTGCTGCCGGCCCTCATCGCCCTCCTGCTGGCGGCGCTGCTGAGCCCCATCCACGCCTTCCTGGTGCGCAAGAACTGGCCGCGGGCGCTGTCCGCCGCCGTCGTCTTCATCGGGTTCCTCGTCCTGGTGCTGGGGACCATCGCGCTCGTGGGTCAGCAGATCGTCGCAGGTTTCGGCGCGCTGTGGACGCAGGTGCTCGCAGGCATCTCGACGATCACCGCCTGGCTGAACCAGAATCCCTTCGGGCTGGACTCCAGCATCATCGCCCAGTACATGGACGAGGGCCTGGACCAGGCCATCGCGTACCTGGAGAACAACGCGAGCGACCTGGTGGGCGGTGCCGCCGGCGCGGTGTCGTCCGTGGGCTCCTTCGCGACCGGCATCCTGCTCGCCCTCGTCGCGGCGTTCTTCTTCCTCTACGACGGCCGCAACATGTTCAACTGGTCCGTCCGCCTGCTGCCGCGACCGGCGCGGGCACGGACGGAGGGAGCGGCGCTGCGCGGCTGGCAGACCCTCGTCCAGTACGTCCGCGTGCAGATCATCGTCGCGGGCGTCGACGCGATCGGCATCGGCATCGGCGCCATGGCGCTGGGCATCCCGCTCGTCATCCCGCTGACGCTGCTCGTGTTCATGGGATCGTTCATCCCGATCGTCGGTGCCGTCGTGACCGGCGCGATCGCGATCATCGTCGCCCTCGTGTCCCAGGGCTTCGTCTCCGCGCTCATCATGCTCGCCGTGGTCCTGGCGGTCCAGCAGATCGAGGGCAACGTCCTGCAGCCCTTCATCATGGGCAAGGCCGTGAGCGTCCACCCGCTGGCGGTCATCCTGACCGTCGCGGCGGGAGGCTTCCTCTTCGGCATCGTCGGCGCGCTGTTCGCCGTTCCGCTCATCGCGGTCGCGAACACGGTGGTGCGCTACCTGGCCGGCGACGACGTGTTCAGCAGGGACGGATCCGCAGTGGCGAACGACCCGCCCGAGTCCCAGGTGGAGGACGAGCCGGCAGACGCGACTGCTGCGCCGCGCGACGACGCAGACACCCGTGAGGCCGCCGACCGCGGTGCGGTCCCGGCGGGCCGGACGGCCACGGAGCGCTCGACCTTCGGCCCTCGGACGGATGCGGCGGGCACGACGGCCGGCGGACGGGCCCCGCAGGCCGAGGCCGCAGCGGATGGCTCTGCGACGCCCCGGTCGACGCCGAGCGAGTCAGCGACCGCGGACGGCGGGCCGAAGGAGCAGGGTGAGGGGGCCTCGGGCCCGGCCGACGACGGTCGGTGACGCGTCCGCGGGGCGGGCCGGTGCCTGACCCCGCGGATGCAGACGCACGAGTGAGGCGCACACGAATGAGGGGCCGCCGCGAGTCATCTCGCGGCGGCCCCTCATGCGTGCCTGCAGTGGTGCGGTCGTGTCAGCCGAAGGCCTCGACCTTG
>DWZY01000031.1 GCA_019117325.1 Candidatus Brevibacterium intestinigallinarum | reverse complement strand
ACCGGCAGTGGCTGCAGGACGAGCTGACGGCGCTCAACCCCGACTTCCTGGGGCGCATCGACGTGGACCCGCGCGAGATCGAGGTCGCTCCCGACGGGGACGCGGAGCTGGAGCAGACGCGTGACTTCCGAGTGCGGGACTGCCCAGTCTGCGGCGGCCTGCTCAAGCCGGATGTCGTGTTCTTCGGCGAGACCGTGGCCGACAGCGTCGTCGAGCGGGCGCGCGACCTCGTCGAGGCCGCCGATGCGCTCGTGGTGCTGGGATCCTCGCTGGCGGTCATGAGCGGCCTGCGGTTCGTCCGTGCGGCGGCGAAGCGGGGAGCCCTCGTCGTCATCGACACGGACGGGCCCACCCGAGGTGACGATCTGGCGGACATGCGCTCACTGTCCCGCACCGCGGACTTCCTCACCGCCTGGGAGCGCGCTGCGCAGAGCGCGACCTGATCATCCGGTGACGGCTGCCTGTCCATCGCGCGACATGAGCGCGGCAGTCCTCGACACGCGGTGACTCCTGGGGCAGTCTTGAGGTATGACTTCGCTCGCACGTGAAGAACGATTGAGACTGGCCTCCCTCCTCCGGAAGGTGGGACCGGACGCTCCCACACTGTGCGAGGGATGGAAGACCCGCGATCTGGCCGTCCACCTGGTCATGCGCGACCGGGATCTGCCCGCCATCATGGGCGAGCACCTCAAGCTCTTCGCCAAGCGCCACGAGCGCGTCGACGAGCTCCTGCGGAACACCCCGTGGATCGAGCTGGTGGGCAAGCTGGCGCAGGGCCCCACCGCCTGGAACCCCAGCTCGTGGGGCGTGGGCGTCGACTCGATCATGAACACCGCAGAGTTCCTCATCCACCACGAGGACGTGCGCAGGGCCCAGCCCGGCTGGCACCAGCGGGAACTGGGCACGCAGGTCCAGAAGGACATGCTGGGACTGGTGCGCGCGCTCGCCCTCCCGTACGCGCTGCGCCGGGGCATCCACCTGGTGCTCAAGCCGCGCGGATTCGACGAGCTGCGGGCCGGTCGCACGAACAACTCGACCGTGACCGTGAGCGGCCTGCCGGTCGAGCTGCTGCTCTACCTGTTCGGCCGGGAGTCGCGCGCGATGGTCGACGTCCGCGAGTCGGCGCCCCTGTCCGGCGATGACGACGCCGAGGTCGTGGGCGGCACCCCTGACGAGATCGCCGCCGCGGAAGAGGATACGAGCACCGGCGAGTGGCCGATGATCGTCCAGCAGGAGAAGCGCAAGCGCGGCCCCGTCATCGAGCGCCCCGAGGGCGCCGAGATCTGATCAGACCCCGGCGCCCACTGCTGCGGGCATGAGCGTGAGCGTCCCGTCGACCATCTGGTGCGTCGTGTCGAAGCGCGGCATGAGCTCCATGTCGTGGGTGACCAGCAGGGTCGCGGTGCCCCGGTCGCGGGTGAGGTCGACGATGAGCTCGATGATCTCCTCGCTGCGAGCCCGGTCCAGGGCGGACGTGGGCTCGTCGACGATGAGGACGGACGGTGAGCCCATGAGCGCCCGGGCGATGTTGACCCGCTGACGCTGACCGCCGGACAGGGCCGCCGGCCGTGCGTCCCGATGGGAGCTCAGCCCCACGACGTCCAGCAGCTCGTCCGCCTCCCGCTGGCGCGAGGCGCGGCGGGAGCGCTTCCCGTCCATCTCGCCCATGACCAGCAGCTGCTCGCGGGCGGTGAGGGACGGCACCAGGTTCGACTGCTGGAAGATGATGCCGATCGTCTCCCGCCGCAGCTGCGCAGACTCCTTCTGGCTCAGCCCGGTCGCATCCACCCCGGCGATCGACACGGTGCCGGAATCCGGCTTCACGAGGGTGGAGGCGACCGCCAGCAGGCTGGACTTGCCGGAGCCGGACGGTCCGGTGAGGCCCGCGACTGAGCCGCCTGCGACCTCGAGCGTGGCGTCATCGACGGCGGTGATGCGGCCGTCGCCATCGGGGAACGTGAGGGTGATGTTCGTGAGGGAGAGCATGGGAGTCCTTTCGGGTCAGGAGAGTAGAGGGGCCGGATCAGGGGGAGCGCCGGCTCAGCGGGCGGAGCCCAGCGCGGTGAGCGCGTCGGCCTTCGTGACGGAGCGCAGGGCGAACGCGGCGCCGGCCAGGCCCAGGATGATGAGGAGTGCTGCGGGCAGGGCCGTCGTGTACCAGCTGACGACGAACGGGAGGACGCCCGCGATGCTCAGCCCCAGTCCGGTGGTGAGCAGGATGCCTCCGCCCACGCCGATGACGAGGACCGTCAGCGACTGGCCCAGCGCGTCCGTCAGCAGCGACCGGGTCGAGGCGCCCAGTGCCTTGAGGACCGCCACATCACCGGTGCGCTGCATCGTCCAGACCGTGAAGAACGCGCCCACGACCAGCGCGGAGATGCCGAACAGCATGCCGACCATCAGCAGCAGCGAGCCGATCTCCGACCGGAACGAGCTGATCGCCATGAGGGAGTCGATCGTGCCGTTCACCGTCGTCGAGGTCTGGGTCGCCAGCTCGTCCAGCTCCGCCTGATCCGCGGAGTCGGTCAGGTCGATCGCCAGCGCGGTCGCGACGGAGTCATCGCGGCCCAGCCGCGTCTCCATCTCCTGCCAGTCCGATCCGGTCACGTAGGCGACGGGGGTGTGCGCGTACCAGCGGTCCTCGTCGAGGACGTCGACGGTCAGGTCCATGCCCAGCACGGTGACGGTGTCGCCGGCGGTCACGTCGAGGTCCTCGGCCGCCGAGGCGCTCAGCCGCACCTGCCCGTCGCGCTGCGGGGAGTCCTCCGTGCCGCCCATGATCGCGGCGGACAGCCCTGCCGCGTCACTGCCTGTCGTCCCATCGTCCGCCGGGTCGATCTGGAAGCGGAGGATGCCGATCGTGCGGACGGCGGCGACGGCCTCGGCGTCCTTCCAGGCGTCCACCTGGTCCTGGGTCAGCTGGGACTCGTCGTACGTCTCGTCCGCGAGGACGATCCGGTCGCGCTCCAGCGACTGGATCGCAGAGATGTTCTGCTGGGCCAGGCCGCCGGTCAGACCGGACAGCAGGCCGATGAGCAGAGTGATGAGCAGGACGACCGCGGTGATGAGGGTGAAACGTCCGCGGGCGAAGACCATGTCGCGGCGAGCGAGGAACATGTGAGCCTCCAGGGGTGGTCGGTGGGTGGTTCGGGTGGGCAGTCTCTGCCCGACCACTCCATCGTCGGCCGCGGGAGGCCTCCCCACATCGGACGCGCGACCGGTCCCCGGGAGGCGAACGATGGAGGCCGCACTCGTCCTTTCGATGGATCCGTGGCCGGCCGTCCCCTGAACCTGTGTGCGGGGCGCGATCGCGCAGTAGCGTGGAGGCATGTCCGTTTCGTCTGCGCCCGACCATCGCGCGCTGTCCGCCTCGACCGTCGCGCGGGCGCTCCAGTGGTGCCTGCACGTCCTCGTCGCGGGCCTGGGTGTGCTGGTCGTCGTGCGCGCACTGGACGGCGACGCCCTGCACCCGCCGCTCGCGATCGTCCTGGTCGTCGCACTCGAGGCGGTCTACGTGCTGGGTGTCCTGACCGTGGGCCGACGGCCAGCGACCTCATCCGGCAGCACGCGTGCCACACCCGCGGACACTGCGACCGCGTCCCGCAGCACCCGCGCGCCCCGCATGTGGCTCGCCCTCCTGACGGTCCTGTGGATCGGCACGACCGTGCTGGCGCCGGACGGGGCGTTCCTCGTCTTCCCGCTCTTCTTCCTGGTCCTCCACCTGCTGCCGGACCGCTGGGGTCCCGTCGCGGTCGTCGCGCTCGCCCTCGTCGCGATCACCGCGCTGGCCTGCCATCGCGGCCTGTCCGTGGGCGGCGTGACCGGGCCGCTCGTGGGCGCTGGTGTCGCGGTCGCGATCGGCGTGGGTGTGCGCACCCTGGTCCGCGAGGTCCGCGCCCGCGAGCAGCTGGTCGACCGCCTCCTGGCCGCGCAGGCGCAGCTGGCGGAGACGGAGCGTGCCGCCGGCGTCGAGACCGAGCGCACCCGCATGGCCGCCGAGCTCCACGACACCGTCGCCCAGAGCCTCTCCAGCATCCAGCTGCTGCTGAGCGCCGCGGAGCGCCGCCTGGACGACACCGCCCCCGGCCGCCGCGAGATCGCGCTGGCCAAGGAGTCCGCGGGCACGGCGCTGGCGGAGACCCGCGCCTTCATCCGCGCCCTGTCCTCGCCCGCGCTGGCCGCGGCCACGCTGCCGGACGCGCTCGCCCGGGTCGTGGCGGAGGCGAACCCCGCCGCCGAGGCCGCTGTCACCTTCCACGCGCAGGGCACTGCCCGCTCGCTGCCGCGCTCCGTCGACACGACGATCCTGCGCATCGTCCAGGGAGCGCTGGGCAACGCCGTCGCCCACGCGCACGCGCAGACGGTGACGGTGACGCTCACCTATGAGACGGGACGGGCGATGGTGTCCGTCGCGGACGACGGGGTGGGGTTCGACCCGGAGGCCGTGCGCCCGTCCGCAGAGTCCGACTCGTTCGGACTCGACGTCATGCGCGGTCGCGTCCGCGCGGTGGGCGGCACGCTGAGCGTCGATTCCCGTCCGGGTGCGGGGACGACGGTGACGGCGGAGTTCCGGGATGAGGCGATGGATGCAGGGCAGTCGGACGCAACCGGAACGCCAGATGCCAGGCAGGCGACCAACGCAGCGCAGTCGGATGAAGGAGGAGCACGATGACGGTGCGGGTGCTGGTCTGCGATGACCATCCGGTGGTGCGAGCGGGGATCACGGCCCTGCTGGGGACGGACGACGGGATCGAGGTCGTGGGCGAGGCCGCGACAGGCGAGGACATCGTCCGCCTGGCCTCACAGGTGCCTGCAGAACTCGTCCTCATGGACCTGCAGCTGGGCGGCGGTCCCGGCGTGGTGCACGGGGCGGAGGCGACCCGGCGCATCCGCTCTGCGGGTCCGGACGCGCCCCACGTCCTGGTCCTCACCAACTACGACAGCGACGCAGATGTCGTGACCGCGATCGAGGCCGGTGCCTCGGGCTACCTGCTCAAGGACACGCCGCCGGAGCAGCTGCTGGACGGCATCCGCCGCGCCGCGGCGGGGGAGACGGCACTGTCCCCGGACGTCACCGCGACGCTGCTGCAACGGATGCGCGCGCCCGGCGTGAGCCTGAGCGCGCGTGAGCTCGAGGTGGTCGAGGCCGTCGCCGAGGGACTCTCGAACGCGCAGATCGCCGCGCGCCTGTTCGTCTCCGAATCGACGGTCAAGACACACCTCGTGCACGTCTTCGAGAAGCTGGGAGCCCGCTCCCGCACCGACGCCGTGGCGAAGGCGCGGGAGGCGGGACTCATCCGCGGCTGAGTGTGACTCTCAGGAGTCGCCCTTCTTCCCCAGGCCGTCCTTGAGTCCGTCGACGGCCCCGGAGATCTTCTGCCCCAGGCCCTCGGCGCCCTCCTTCACGTCATCGACCCGGTCACGGACGGCGTCCGTCACCTTGCCGACCGCGGCCTCGGCGCGATCCTTCGCACCGCTCTTCTGCAGGTCCTCATTGCCCGTGGCGTCGCCCAGGCCCTCCTTGACCTTGCCGCTGAAGTCCTTCGCATCGTCTTCGATTCCCATGGTGATCTCCTTCCGGTGTCGACTTCCAGGGGTGTGTGGAGCGCGGGCCGGGACTGCTGCGCGCGCTCAGCCGGCCTGACCGTGGGTGATCGCGTCCGCGATCACCTGGCCCAGACCGGCGGTGCTGCCGGACCCTCCCAGGTCCGGGGTCACGACCTCGGGATCACCGGCGGCGACGACCGAGGCGAACGCGGCCTCGATCGCGGCGGCGGCCTCGGCCTCGCCCAGGTGGTCCAGCATGAGGGCGGCGGACCAGATCTGCCCGATCGGGTTCGCGATGCCCTTGCCCGCGATGTCCGGGGCGGACCCGTGCACCGGCTCGAAGAGGGACGGGAATGTGCCCTCCGGGTTGATGTTGGCGCTGGGCGCGATGCCGATCGTGCCGGCGCAGGCCGGTCCCAGGTCGGAGAGGATGTCGCCGAACAGGTTCGAGGCCACGACGACGTCGAACCAGTCCGGGTGCAGGACGAAGTTCGCGGCGAGGATGTCGATGTGGAACTGGTCGACATCGACGGACGGGTAGGACTGCGACATCTCTGCGACCCGCTCGTCCCAGTACGGCATCGTGATCGCGATCCCGTTCGACTTCGTCGCGGACGTGAGCTTCTTCGCCGGCCGCTTCTCCGCCAGGTCGAACGCGTACCGGAGGACCCGGTCGACGCCCGTGCGGGTCATGACCGTCTCCTGGATGACCGTCTCGCGGTCCGTGCCCTCGAACATGCGCCCGCCCACGGACGAGTACTCGCCCTCCGTGTTCTCGCGGACGACGTAGAAGTCGACCTCGCCGGGCTCGCGTCCGGCCAGCGGGCTGCGGACGCCGGGCAGCAGCTTGACCGGCCGCAGGTTGACGTACTGGTCGAACACGCGGCGGAACTGAAGGATCGAGCCCCAGAGGCTCACGTGGTCGGGGACGACGTCCGGCCAGCCCACGGCGCCGAAGAAGATCGCGTCGACGCCGTCCAGCTGCTGAGCCCAGTCGTCCGGCATCATCGTGCCGTGCTCCTGCCAGTGTGAGGCGCTGGCCCAGTCGAGCTCGAGCAGGTCGAGGTCGAAGTCATAGGCGTCCGAGGCCGCACGCAGCGCCCGCACCCCCTCCGGCATGACCTCCGTGCCGATCCCGTCGCCGGGGATGACCGCGATCCTGTAGGTCCTGTCACTCATGGGTCCCGTCCTCCTGGTCCGTGGGATCCGTGTCGTCGGGATCCGCGTCGTCCGACCGATCTGCCTCGTCCGTGCGGCTCGCGTCGTCCGTTCCGTCCGTCGTTCCGTCCGTGCGGTCCTGCTCCTCGCTGAGCCGGCGCTCACGCTCCAGCCTACGCCGCTCCTCCTCGAGGCGCCTGGCGTCCTCGTGCTCCTCCCACCGCTTGCGGGTGCGCGCCCCGATCGCCTTGTCCGGGTCGCGCACGACGCGGGCGACCAGGATTCCGGCCACCACGAGGATGGTGAAGAACGCGATCGTGATGATGATGATGCCCATCGTCGAGGCCTCGCCCAGCATGTGTCAGTCCCGCCTCTCGACCCGGCGGCGGTCGAACCAGTTGGCGTGCCGGACCGTCACGCTGCTCATGCCCAGGGCGCCATGGACGACGACCTGGGGGAATCCGTCGCGCGGCACCTCGTCGACCTGTGACTTCTTCGATCCCCACGCGCCCTCGAGGCGGGAGATGTCCGCGCCCCAGCCCTCCGGCACGACGAGGACGCAGGCGCCCACGGCACCGCGCACCTCGATGCTGATCCGCTGCGGGAACTGGTCGACCTCGAGGAAGTTGAGCTCTGCGGTGGCGCCGGGTGTCTCGACGCGGATGTGGGGCGGGACGATCCAGCGGCCGCGGCGGCGCTCGTCCTCCCAGCTCGCGCGGATGACGAGGGGGTCTGCGGGGTCCCAGCCCGGGCCGTCGCCGGCCGGGACCAATCCGCCCGAGGCCGCCCGCACCACAGTGCCGGAGTGGCCTCCCAGCGACTGGGACGGGGGAGGGACGGGCAGATCCTCCACGAGCGGGTCGAGGTCCGCGAAGGTCTTCGCGGCAGCGGCCGCCTCCATGCGGTCGGTGAGCTCCTCGACCTCCAGACGGCCCTCACCGGCGGCGACGCGCAGCTGCTCGATGACCGCGTCGCGCTCCGCGTGCCCGATCCGGATCCTGCGAGCTGCGGAATCGTTGTCCATGTGCTGGTCCTCCCGGCCCCTGCGAGGCCGCTTCGTCCGACGCCGTGTCCGTGACTGACTATAGGGTGGGGGACGTGTCCACCGCACTGTATAGGCGCTACCGTCCCGAGACCTTCGCAGAGGTCATCGGGCAGGAGCACGTGACCGCCCCGCTGTCCGCCGCGATCGATGCCGGGCGCATCAATCATGCCTTCCTGTTCTCCGGCCCGCGCGGCTGCGGAAAGACGACGTCCGCCCGGATCCTGGCCCGCTGCCTCAACTGCGCGGAGGGTCCCACCTCGACCCCGTGCGGGGAGTGCCCCAGCTGCCGGGACCTGGCGAACGGCGGTCCGGGCTCGCTGGACGTCGTGGAGATCGACGCGGCCAGCCACAACGGTGTCGACGACGCCCGTGACCTGCGGGAGCGCGCCGTGTACGCCCCGGCCCGCGACCGGTACAAGGTGTTCATCCTCGATGAGGCGCACATGGTGACGCCGCAGGGCTTCAACGCGCTGCTCAAGCTGGTCGAGGAGCCGCCCGCGCACGTGAAGTTCGTCTTCGCGACGACGGAGCCGGACAAGGTCATCGGCACGATCCGCTCGCGCACCCACCACTACCCCTTCCGACTGGTGCCGCCGGAGACCCTGGGCGCATACCTGGAGACCCTCGCCACGCGTGAGGGCGTCCAGGTGGGCGCGGGCGTCCTGCCGCTGGTCGTGCGCGCGGGCGGCGGGTCCGTCCGCGACACCCTCTCCGTGCTGGATCAGCTCATCGCCGGTGCCTCGGAGGGCGGGGTCGACTACAGCACCGCGGTCGCCCTGCTGGGCTACACGGACGACTCGCTGCTGGGCGACATCGTCGACGCGTTCTCCGCCGCAGACGGTGCCGGCGTGTTCCGCGTCATCGATCGGGTCATCGAGTCCGGGCACGATCCCCGCCGGTTCGTCGAGGACCTGCTGGAGCGCTTCCGCGATCTGTTCGTCATCTCCGCCGCTCAGGATTCCGCCGCCGCGTTCCTGCCGGAGGTGCCGCAGGACCGGCTGGAACGGCTCAAGGCGCAGGCCCGGGCCTATGGACCCGCAGAGCTCTCGCGCGCTGCGGATCTGCTGAACGCCGGACTCACGGAGATGAGCGGGGCGACGTCTCCGCGTCTCCAGCTGGAGCTCATCTGCGCCCGCATCCTGCTGCCCGGGGTGGAGGACTCGCGCCGGTCTGTCGTCTCCCGCGTCGACCGCCTGGAGCGCCGGGTCGGCATGTCCGCGGACGGCCGCATGCCCGCAGGTGCCGTACCGCCGGCTGCCGCGGGACCGGCGGCAGGAGCGCCGGACGCGACGGGACCGCAGGGTGCGGGATCGCAAGCCGCAGCATCGCAGTCCACGGGATCTCAGGCCGCTGCATCGCAGGGTATGGGACAGCAGGGCGGAGCCGCCGCGTCCCAGGCCGGCGGTGCCAGCGGGCGGACTCCGGGTGCAAGCGCTCAGCCAGCACCGGCCCAGGACGCCGACCCGTATGCGGGAATCGCAGACGCGATGGCCTCGGCCCGCTCCGTGCTGGACGAGGGGACACAGCGCCCCGCGGCACAGGAACACGCTCCCGAGGAGCCTGTAGTCCAGCAGTCTGCGGTCCAGGAGCGCGCTGCGCCTGAGCCCGCGGCCCAGCAGCCGCCACGCGAGCAGGCGCGCGGTGAGCACGCTCCGCATGACCAGGCGCGTGGCGAGCAGGCACCTCACCAGTCGGCGCCCCAGAGCGAATCGCCCGCCGGGCGCCCGCAGACCGACCCGCGCCAAGGTCAGCCATCCCAGGGTGCCCAGCTGACCCCGCAGGATGCCCCTGCCCCTCCGGACCAATCGCGTCAGCCTGCACCACAGGCTCAGCAGAGCCCGCAGCAGTCTCCGACTCAGCCGGCGCAGTCCCAGGCCCAGCCTGAGCAGTCTCAGCCCCAGCCTGCCGCGCAGCCCCAGTACGGCGAGGCGCACGCGTCTCCGGAGATCCGCCAGGCCCCGGGGGTCGGTGCGGAGATCGACGCGATCCGGCGCGGATGGCCGGACGTGCTGGCACGGCTCCAGCAGCTGCGGAAGCTGTCGTACGCGATCGTCAGCGGGAATGCGTTCCCGCAGCAGTTCGCGGATGGTGTGCTGTCCCTGGGCTTCAGCAATCCCGGATCGGTGCAGGCGTTCCGGCGCGGTCCCCACGCGCAGTTCGTGAGCACGGCCGTCGAACAGTCCCTGGGCATCCGAGCTCAGGTTGAGGTGGGCGACGAGAACGCCGGTCCGCCGCCAGCACCCGCCAGCAGTTCGGGCCCCGGCTCCGCTGGTGGTCCCGGATCTGCAGGCGGCGCTGCCCCTGCCGGCGGCCCCGGTGCACCTGGCGGCTCCAGCACGACGGGTGGCCCGCATGCAGTCACGCGCGAGCAGCTGGACTCCGTCGTGGGTCCTCGCGAGGCTGACCGCGAACCGGTCGACCACGATCGCTTCTGGCAGTCCGACGCGGCCTCCGCGCGCGAGTCCCACGACGATGCGGAGGGCGACAGTCCGCAGCCCGTGACCGGTGAGACCTCAGCGCCCGCACCGGTCGATGACCCCTGGGCGCAGTCGTCCGATCTCCCCGCGTGGTCGACGGACGCTCCGTCGGCACCGGACGCGCCATCGACTGGGGACGTGCCTTCAGCTGCGGACGTGCCCTCGGCGACGGAGTCCGCAGATCGGGCTGCTGGGTCCTACTCGGCGACCCCGACCGCCGCAGTCGACTCGTCGGCTCCAGTGGACACGTCAGGCCGGGTTGGCCCGTCGGCCCCTGTGAGCTCGTCCAGCCCAGTCAGCTCGGCGGCCCCCGCACCCGAGAATCCTCAGGATGAGCGACCGGCTCCCGAGCACCAGTCGTCGCCGCTCGCCTCGGCGCCGCCTTTCGACAGTGCCCCGGATCCCGTGGAGACATCCGCGGGGGAGGGTGCCGTGGACTTCGGCGCGGTTGTCGTGCCGCCCCCGGTCGACATCGAGCCCTACCCGGATGAGGAGCCCTATTCCTCGGCTGATCAGGGCTCGTACGGAGATCCGTACCCGCCCGAGGGCCCGTTCCGGCCTGAGGATTCCTACGCACCTGAGGACCCCTACGCGGGAGGGGGATACGACGCCCAGTCGGCTCCCGCGCAGACTCCGCCGCCCGCACAGACCCCGCCTTCCGCACAGTCGGAGGCTCCCGGGGACCTCGACTTCCTCGGTGCGTACGCGGACGTCGACATCGCGTTCACGGACAACCCCGGATCGGCGACGGGACAGGGGACCGCGTCGGCGACGACCTCGGGCCTGGGCGACCCCTCCGACGAGGGGCCGCTGGGCCGGTACGCGCGCCTGGCCCAGCGCCACAGCGGCGATGCGGCCCCCGGATCGGCCCCCGTGCCCCCTCCGGTCGAGGCCCATGTGCCCGACCCCGTCGAGAACTACGCCGACTACGACACGGCGGGTGACGCGGACATCCAGGCATCGACCGAATTCGGCCCCGCCGTCGTCGAGCGCATACTGGGTGGCGTGATCATCGAGGAGATTGACGAGTGAGCCTGCTGTACGAGGGCGCCCTGCAGGATCTGGTCGAGGAGTTCGGCCGACTGCCGGGCATCGGCCCCAAGTCCGCGCAGCGCATGGCGTTCTACATCCTGCAGGCCGACACCGCGGACGTGGACGCGCTGGCCACCGCGCTGCGCGAGGTCAAGCGCCGCGTCCGCTTCTGCGAGACCTGCGGCAACGTCGCAGAGGACGAGACCTGCGTCATCTGCCGCGACGAGCGCCGTGACAGGACGATGATCTGCGTCGTCGAGGAGCCCAAGGACGTCATCGCGATCGAGCGCACCCGCGAGTTCCGCGGGCTCTACCACGTGCTGGGCGGCTCGATCGACCCGATGGCCGGCATCGGCCCCGACGACCTGCGCATCCGCACCCTCCTGCCGCGCCTCCAGGACGGCGAGGTGCAGGAGGTCGTCATCGCGACCGACCCCAACCTCGAGGGCGAGGCGACCGCCACGTACCTCATCCGCCTCCTGTCCAGCGTGGGCATCACGGTGTCCCGCCTGGCCTCCGGTCTCCCGGTGGGCGGCGACCTGGAGTACGCGGACGAGGTGACGCTGGGCCGCGCCTTCGAGGGGCGCCGCACCGTGTCCTGACTGCTGCCTGAGGGTCGTCCTGAGCACCGTTCAGGCCGCATCGACTTGGCTCTCCACTCTGGCCGCTTCACCTGCTGCTTCACCATCTCGTCCTCAAGGGCTCCGCAGAGTATCTCTGCGGAGCCCTTGACTTCTTATCGATAAACGGCAAACATATTGTTTATCGATATATCGATCATCGATAAGGGCGGCAGGGTGCCGCACTGGAACAGGAACAGTGAGGGGAGAGATCCCATGAACACCATCAACCCGAACACCCCCGATGATCACAGCGACGACACCAACCACAACGACGCCAACGACACCACTGACGGCGGTGACAGCACCATGGGCGACACGACGACCAGCGCGACAGGCAGCACCCCCAGTGCTCCGCAGAAGAAGCCCAGGACGATGGATACGTGGGGCTATGCGATCCTCCTGATCTTCCCGCTCATCGCGGTCACGAACATCGCGCTGTCCCCGTTCTTCAGCGCACTGATGTCCGACCGGATCCCGGCCGTGCTCGAGTTCGAGGAGCCCACCGCGATCACCGTGGCCGGTGCGGAGCGTGCCGTCGAGGGCCTCACGACTCTCTCGATCCCCACGGCGGACCTGAGCGCCTGGGCGATCGGCCAGTTCATCGCCGCGAAGGCGCTGCTGGTGATCGGTACCCTCGTCGTCACCTGGTTCGCCACGCGCATCCTGACGGAGGTGGTCCACGGCCGTCCCTTCAGCGATCGTGCCGCACGCGGTCTGACGGGTCTCTCCTGGACGATCCTCGCTGCAGGGCTGGTGACGGGTCTGGCCCAGATGCCGGCGGACAACCTCATCATCCGCGACCTGGGACTGCGCGACGCGGCGGTGAGCAACAGCATCACCTCCGAGGTCACGTACCTCTGGATCGGAGCCGTCATCCTCGTCGAGGTCCTCCGCCGGGCAGTCCGCCGCGGACGGGAGGCGCAGGATGAGCTCGAAGGGGTGATCTGAGATGGACGAGGCGCAGCCCCGGGTCATCTGCCACATCGACGACCTGCTGGCCAGTCGCGGCCTCACCCTCACCCAGCTCTCCGAGCAGGTGGGCGTGAGCCTGGCGAACCTCTCCGTCCTCAAGAACAACAGGGCGAAAGCGGTGAGGTTCACGACACTCGTCGCACTCTGCTCCGCGCTCGACTGCCAGCCGGGAGACCTGTTCACCGTCGTCCGGTGAGCGCAGGGTCAACGACACCGAAGCCGAGGCCCCCACCAGACTGGTGGGGGCCTCGGCCGCGGTGTGCCCCACGTCCCGAAAACGTGGGGCGACCTCGTGGGCGAGGGGGCGGCCCCGTATGCTGGTGGGCGGCTCGGTCGCGTGCGGCACCGTCTGCGCGCAGCCGAGCGGACCGAACAGCCCGCGAGAGAATTGAGCACATGAGCCTCGTCGTACAGAAGTTCGGAGGATCCTCCGTCGCGGATGCCGAGTCCGTCAAGCGGGTGGCCAAGCGCATCGCGTCGTACCGCAAAGCCGGTCACGATGTGGTCGTCGTCGTCTCCGCCATGGGCGATCAGACCGATGACCTCATCGACCTCGCCCAGCAGGTCTCGCCCGTCCCGCCGCCCCGCGAACTCGACATGCTGCTGACCGCCGGTGAGCGCATCTCCATGGCAGTCCTCGCCATGGCCATCGCCAACCTGGGCGAGAGCGCGCAGTCCTTCACCGGGTCGCAGGCCGGCGTCATCACGGACGAGTCGCACGGGAAGGCGCGCATCATCGATGTGACCCCCGGCCGTATCCAGTCCGCGCTGGACGACGGGCACGTCGCGATCGTCGCGGGCTTCCAGGGCGTCAGCCAGACGACGAAGAACATCACGACGCTGGGCCGCGGCGGCTCCGACACGACCGCCGTCGCGCTGGCCGCCGCGCTGAACGCGGACGTCTGCGAGATCTACTCGGACGTCGACGGCGTGTTCACCGCGGACCCCCGCATCGTGCCGACCGCCCGCAAGATCCACAAGATCGGGTACGAGGAGATGATGGAGATGGCCGCCTCGGGCGCCAAGATCCTCATGCTCCGCTGCGTCGAGTACGCACGCCGCTCCGGCGTCCCCATCCATGTCCGCTCGTCGTTCTCGACGCACACCGGCACATGGGTGACCGACGGCGAGATCCCCGCACCCTTCAGGACCGACACCACGGAGGAAGAAGACACTGTGGAACAGCCCATCATCTCCGGCGTCGCGCACGACCGATCGGAAGCGAAGCTCACGATCGTGGGAGTGCCGGACGTCCCCGGCAAGGCCGCAGAGATCTTCAGCCTCATCGCGGAGCAGGAGATCAACATCGACATGATCGTGCAGAACATCTCCACGCGCGATCCCGGCCGCACGGACATCTCCTTCACGCTGCCCATGGCGGACGGTGCGAAGGCGATCGAATCGCTGGAGGCCCGCAAGGACACCATCGAGTTCGACCACCTGCGCTACGACGACCAGATCGGGAAGCTGTCCGTCGTGGGTGACGGCATGCGCTCGAACCCGGGCGTGACGGCGGCGCTCTTCCGGGCGCTCAGCGCGGAGAACGTCAACATCGACCTCATCTCGACCTCGGAGATCCGCATCAGCGTCGTCACACGCGCCGAGGACCTTGACCGTGCGGTCCAGGCCGCGCACGGCGCGTACGGACTGGACAGCGAGGACAACGAGGCAGTGGTCTACGGAGGGACGGGACGATGAGTGCAGTGACTGTGGGAGTCGTGGGCGCCACCGGTCAGGTGGGCGCCGTCATGCGGACCCTGCTGGAGGACGACCCCGGATTCGAGATCGGTCAGATCCGCTTCTTCGCCTCCTCCCGCTCGGCTGGCACGACGCTGCCGTTCCGCGGCGAGGACATCGTCGTCGAGGACGCCGCGACCGCGGATCCGACCGGCGTCGACATCGCGCTGTTCTCCGCCGGCGGGGCCACCTCCCGCGCCCAGGCGGAGCGCTTCGCGCAGGCGGGCGCCGTCGTCGTCGACAACTCGTCGGCCTGGCGCGGCGATGACGAGGTCCCGCTGGTCGTCAGTGAGGTGAACCCGGACAAGCTCGACGAGCGTCCCAAGGGGGTCATCGCGAACCCCAACTGCACGACGATGGCCGCCATGCCGCCGCTCAAGGCGCTGCACGACGCCGCGGGCCTCGCACGGCTCAAGGTCGCGACCTACCAGGCGGTCTCCGGATCGGGTCTGGCCGGCGTCGACGAGCTCACGGGACAGGCGCAGGCCGTCGCTGCCGAGGCCGCGAAGCTGGTGCACGACGGGTCCGCCGTCGACTTCCCCGCCCCGCAGGTCTACACGGACCCCATCGCCTTCAACGTGCTGCCCTACGCGGGTGCGCTCGTCGACGACGGCGACGGCGAGACGGACGAGGAGAAGAAGCTCCGCAACGAGTCGCGCAAGATCCTCGACCTGCCCGAGCTGCTGGTCGCGGGCACGTGCGTGCGCGTCCCGGTCGTGACGGGCCACTCCCTGTCGATCCACGCGGAGTTCGACCGCGCGATCACCCCGGACGAGGCCCGCGAGGTGCTCGCACAGGCCGCCGGTGTCGAGCTGGTCGACGTGCCCACCCCGCTCAAGGCCGCGGGCGCGGACCCCAGCCTGGTGGGCCGCATCCGCCAGGATCAGTCGGTGCCGGACAATCGCGGACTCGTCCTCTTCGTGGCGAACGACAACCTCCGCAAGGGCGCCGCGCTCAACACGGTGCAGATCGCGCGCCTCCTGGCCGAGCGCCTGGGCTGATCAGCCCGCACGGCCCCACCCGCGCAGACGCGTCGCAGCGCCCCTCCTCCTGCATGGGGGAGGGGCGCTGCTCGCATCGACACATCGTCATATCTGCATTAGTGCACGACAGTGTGCGCGCGTAGCCTTCCTGCAGAAGACGCGACCCCTGCTGATGGGGTCGCGGACCTGTTCCGGTTCTCTCGGCCCTGAAAGGCACTCTCCATGCGCCGCTCGCACGCCCTCGTCGCCACGCTTCCCCTGTCCGCCCTGCTGCTGGCGGGCTGCGGAGGGGAGTCCACCGCTGCGGGTGACGGCGACGGCACGACGGTCGTCACCTCGACGAACGTCTATGCCTCGATCGTCTCCGCGATCGCCGGGGATGCCGTCGAGGTCGAGCCGATCATCGACGACGCCGCGCAGGACCCGCACGAGTACGAGGCGACCTCCCGCGACCAGCTGACCCTGTCGCGTGCAGACATGGTCGTCATGAATGGCGGCGGCTACGACTCGTTCGTCACGACGATGCTGAACGCCCTGGACACGGAGCCCGCCGTCGTCGACGCGGTCTCCGTCTCCGACCTGCCCGGCGCCGCCGAGGCCGCGGAGAGCGGGCACGACCACGACCACTCCCATGACCACGGGTCCGAGGGCGAGGACGAGGACGCCCACGACCACGAGGGACACGACCACGGTCCCGGCAGCTTCAACGAGCACGTCTGGTACTCGATCCCCACGATGATCTCCCTGGTCGACGCGATCGAGGCGCAGCTGGCCGAGGTCGCACCTGATGACGCCGCACAGTTCGAGGAGAACGCGGAGGCCCTGCACGGCCAGCTGGAGGACCTCCAGTTGCGCATCGACGACCTGGCGCAGGGTCACGACGGTCAGGCCGCCGCCGTGACCGAGCCCGTTGCCCTGTGGCTCTTCGAGGACCTGGGCCTGACCAACGTCATCCCCGACGACTTCGTGTACTCCGTCGAGGCCGGCTCGGATGTCTCCCCGGTGGTCGTTGCAGATGCGACCGAGGCCCTGGAGACTGAGGACGTGCAGGTGTTCGCATTCAATCCCCAGACCTCCGGCCCCGAGGCCGACGCGCTGCGCGACGCCGCGGACGAGCAGGGCATCCCGGTCATCGAGGTGACCGAGACCATTCAGGCCGACGACGACTACGTCAACTGGATGACCGCGACCGTCGACGCGGTCGAGCAGGCCCTTTCGTGAGCGGACCTGACGACCGGAGTCCGATCCTCGAGGTCAACGATGCTGAGCTGCGCTTCGGTGAGCGCGTGGTGTGGCACCACCTCTCGCTCGATGTGCAGCCGGGGGAGTTCGTCGCGGTCCTGGGCCCCAACGGGACGGGGAAGACCTCTCTGCTGCGCGCCATGCTGGGTCAGCATCGGCTGCGGAGCGGCACCATCCGGGTGAACGGGCACGCCCCGCGCTCCGGCGACCGCGATCTGGGGTACATCCCCCAGCAGCGCGGCATGGACCGCGACACCCCGATGCGCGGCCGCGACCTGGTTCGCCTGGGCCTCGACGGGCACCGCTGGGGCTGGTGGCCTCTGCGCAGTGCAGACCGCGAACGTATCGACGAGCTCATCGACGCGGTGGGCGCACGCGACTACGCGGACTCTCCCGTGGGGCTGCTGTCCGGCGGCGAGCAGCAGCGGCTGCGCGTCGCGCAGGCGCTCGTGGGTCAGCCGCGGATCCTCCTGTGCGATGAGCCGCTGCTGTCCCTCGACATGCATCACCAGCGGCGCGTCGCCGCCCTCATCGATCAGATGCGGCGCAGTCGTGACACCGCGGTCGTCTTCGTCACCCACGAGATCAACCCGATCCTGCCGTACGTCGATCGGGTGCTCTACCTGGCCGGCGGGCACCACCTCATCGGACCGCCGCGCGAGGTCATGACGACCCAGTCGCTCAGCCGCCTCTTCGGCACGCACATCGAGGTCGTCGAGGTGGGTGGCCGTCTCGTGATCGTGGGCGGAGAGGATCATCACCACCCGCACGAGGAGGATGCGATCGCACGGCACGAAGCAGCCGTACTGGCAGAGGGGAGGGACGCCTGATGGAGGCACTCACCGGTCTCCTCACCTTCGAGGACTACGGGGCGCTCGTGTCCCTCCTGCTCAACTCGATCCTCGCCGCAGCGCTGCTGGGAGTCGTGGGCGGCCTCGTGTCCGTCTTCGTCATGACTCGCGACATCGCGTTCGCCGTCCACGGCATCGCTGAGCTGTCGTTCGCGGGCGCGGGACTGTTCCTGCTCGTGGGCATGGACGTGGTGCTGGGCAGCTTCGTCGGCTCCATCCTCGCCGCGATCATCATCGCGGTGGGCGGCGTGCGCGATTCGGAGAAGAACGCGATCATCGGCGTCCTCATGCCGTTCGGCCTCGGCCTGGGCATCCTCTTCCTGGCGCTCTACGACGGGCGGGCGGCGAACAAGTTCGGACTGCTCACCGGGCAGATCGTGGCCATCAGCGACGACCAGCTGCGACTGCTGGTCATCTGCGCGATCCTCGTGCTCGTGACACTGGCCATCGTGTGGCGCCCGCTCATGTTCGCCAGCCTCGACCCGCAGGTGGCGCAGGCACGGGGTGTGCGCGTGGGCACCCTCCACATCGTCTTCATGATCACCCTGGGACTGGCAGTTGCCCTGTCCGTCCAAGTGGTGGGCGTGCTGCTGGTGCTCGCACTGCTCGTCACCCCCGCGGCGGCGGCCACCCAGGTGACGGCGTCGCCCATCCTCACCCCGATCCTCTCGGTGATTTTCGCGGTCGTCTCGTCCGTGGGCGGTGTGCTCATCGCGCTGGGGTCCCCGGTCGTGCCAATCAGCCCGTTCGTCACGACGATCAGCTTCGCGATCTACGCGGTGTGCCGCATCGTGGGCCGCCGCCGCATGGCACGCCACGTGCGCGCCCGCACGCAGCGCGAGTCCGATCTGGACCTGCACCCCTCGCTGCGCTGATCACCACGTCTGCACCGGCCTCCACCCCTGCGCTGATCGTCACCCCTGCACGGATCTTCTCAAGTCCGCTGACATACTCGTCCCCATGATCTTTCCGCGCACGCCTCGCTCCGTCCGCCGTTCCCTCTGCGCCCTCGCGGCGCTGGGAGCGGCGGGCGCGGCCGGACTCGCGTACTCCGCCCTCGTCGAGCCGCGGATGTTCCGCGTGCGGAGGCACCGGCTGGCCCTGCTGCCGCCCGGCTCCGAGCCCCTGCGGATCCTCCACGTGTCGGACCTGCATCTGGCGCAGAACCAGGAGTTCCGGTCGCGGTTCGTCCGCTCCCTCGCCGACCTCGCGCCGGACCTCGTCATCAACACCGGCGACAACTTCGGCGGTGACACCCTGCCCCTCGTCCTCGAGGCGTGGGACCCGCTGCTTGACATCCCCGGCGTGTTCGTCCTGGGCTCGAACGACGTGTGGGGGCCCACCCGGAAGAACCCGGCGAGCTATCTCCGCCGCCGCACGTCGTACGGGGCGCATCGCGCGAAGGACCCCACCCTGCCCACGGCGGAGCTGACGGCGGCGTTCGAGGCGCGCGGGTGGATGCAGCTCGACAACCGCACGGCCACGCTGACCGTGAACGGGACGACGCTGGCATTCGCCGGCCTGGGGGACGCGCACATGGACGCGGACCGGATCACAGACGCACACCCGTCGTTCCCCGGTACCCCGCCATCGGACGCAACGGTGAGGATCGGCGTCACGCACGCCCCGTACTCCCGCACCCTCGAGGCATTCGCGGTCGCTGGTGCGCAGCTCGTCCTGGCAGGCCACACGCATGGCGGGCAGATCCGCGTGCCGTTCTGGGGTGCACCCGTCACGAACTGCGACATGGACCGTACGCGCGCCCGTGGGCTCTTCCCCTATCGGCGGATGCGCGTGCACGTCTCCGCGGGCCTGGGGTACTCGCCGTACACGCCCGTCCGCTTCGCGTGCCCGCCGGAGGTCACCCTCCTCACCCTGGTCGAGGCCCCTCACTGACGGGTGACGATTCGTGTCTGTGAGCCGACTCCACGGGAACTGAGCCTCGCGTTATGACGGTCACGATAGAATCCTCGCCATGGTGTCCTCTGCGAAGAAGCCGACCAAGGTCAGCGCTCTCATCCAGTTCATCGCCGTCAGCTGCATCGCCGGAATCGTGTCCGCAGGACTCGCGATCCCGTCTGTGGGCATGGCGGCGGCTGCCGGCGACGGCGCCGTCGACGTCTTCAAGGCGCTGCCGGCTGAGCTCGACGAGCGGCCGCTGGCCCAGCAGTCCCGCATGCTGGCGGCCGATGGCTCGCTCATCGCGAACTTCTACTGGCAGAACCGCAAGGAGGTCGAGTTCGAGGACATCTCCCAGGAGATGAAGGACGCGACCGTCGCGGTCGAGGACTACCGCTTCTACGAGCACTCCGGCGTGGACCTCCAGGGCATCGCCCGTGCCGTCGTGCACAACCTGCTGTCGGATTCGACCCAGGGCGGCTCGACGCTCACACAGCAGTACGTGAAGAACGTGCTGGCGGAGAACGCACACGCGGAGGAGGACAAGGAGGGCGTCGAAGCGGCGAAGGAGTCGGACGGCGCCTCCGGCTACGCGCGCAAGCTGCGCGAGGCGAAGCTGGCCCTGGCCGTGGAGAACAAGTACGGCAAGGACGAGATCCTCCACCGCTACCTCAACATCAACAACTACTCCGGCTCGCCCAACGTCTACGGAGTCGAGGCCGCGGCGCAGAAGTACTGGGGCATCTCTGCCTCGGAGCTCAACATCCAGCAGTCGGCCACCCTGGCGGGCATCGTCCAGAACCCCTCGGCGAACAACCCCGAGCGCTACCCGGAACAGACCCTCAAGCGTCGCAACGTGGTCCTGAGCCTCATGCACACGCACGGCTACATCGACGACGAGGAGTACCAGGAGGCGAAGGAGTCCGACCTCGACCTGGACATCCACGCGACGCCCAATGGCTGCGCGACCGCCGGCAACATGGGCTACTTCTGCGACTACGTGCAGCGCGTCGTGGAGAACAACCCCGCATACGGCGAGACGAAGGAGGAGCGCGAGCAGTTCCTCAAGCGCGGCGGCCTCACGATCACGACGACGATCAACCCGGACATCCAGGACGCCGCGGACAAGGCCGTCAAGGATCGCGTGCCGGTGGGCGACGCCTCCGGTGCGGGCCACTCCGCCGTCACGGTGGAGCCGGGCACCGGCAAGGTCATCGCGATGGTGCAGAACCGCAACTACACGGTGACGGAGGGCGATAAGAACTCCGACACCCAGATCAACTACAACGTGGACCGAGCCCACAACGGTGCGAACGGGTTCCAGGTGGGATCGACCTGGAAGCCCATCGTGCTGACCGAATGGCTGGACGAGGGCAAGGGCCTGGGCACCGTCGTGAACGCGACGCGGCGGGAGTATCCGGCCAGCTCGTGGAAGTACAGCGGCTGCCCCAACATGGGCGGTCCGTGGAACCCGCGCAACGCCGGTGACGGCAACGGCAGCCCGTCGATGACGGCGCTCCAGGCGACCAAGCAGTCCCTCAACACCGCCTACGCGGCGATGGGCAATCAGCTCAACATGTGCGGCGTCCTCGAGACCGCGCAGAAGCTGGGACTCAAGTACGGCAGCGGCGAGCCGCTCGACACCGCAGACGACCAGGGCTTCGTCCCCGCACTCAGCCCTGCGTCGATCCTGGGCACCGTCCAGGTGGCGCCCATCGACATGGCCTCCGCGTTCGCCACCTTCGCGGCGGACGGGAAGTTCTGCAAGCCGACCCCCATCGAGAAGATCACCGACGCCCACGGCGAGGAGGTCGAGGTGCCCGGCGCGGATTGCGACCAGGTCATCGACAAGGATGTCGCCCAGGGTGTGGCCTATGCGATGAGCCAGACCTTCAACGGCGGCACGACCAGCAGCCTGGGCATCGGCGTGCCGGCTGCGGCCAAGACG
>DWZY01000296.1 GCA_019117325.1 Candidatus Brevibacterium intestinigallinarum | reverse complement strand
ATCGGCATCACGAACCTCACGGGTCGACCGACGGTGAGGGCCGATCAGCTGAGCCGGGAGGAGCTGCGAGCGGCTGGCCAGCGGCTGATCGAACGCGCGAGCGTTCTGCGTCCGGGAGCGGTCGCGATCGCCGGGATCACCGCGTTCCGCACGGCGTACACCCTGCCGAAGGCGGTTCTGGGCGTGCAGGATCCGCAGACGGTGCCGGGCTGGCCCACCGAGGTGCCTCTGTGGGTGGTGCCGCAGCCCAGCGGCCTCAACGCGCACGAGAACATCGACACACTCGCCGCGAAGTGGCGTGCCGTGTGGGAGGCCGCGGGCGCCGTCTGATCCCGCGTGCTGTGGAGCTCAGCCGCACATGCCGCCCGCCGTCTCGACCGTCGCAGACTCCTGGCCCTGCTGGCCGCCGGTCTGCGCGGGAGCCGAGTCCGACTCCCCCGTACCGGAGCTGCCCGCCTCCGAGTCCCCCGCCGTGGTGTCCTGCTCAGCATCCTGATCGGCGCTGCCCGCCTGCTCGTCTGCGGCGGCTACGTCCACACCATCCAGGGGCTGGTCCGCGCGCAGGCGCTGGAAGACCTCGGCGGCCTCGGCGGACGGGATGACCCGGTTGTGGTCTGTGGGCTCCTCCTCCCACGGCATGACGCGGAACGAGATGTTCGAGTCCTCGACGTTCGCGGCCTCCGTCGCCAGCGAGGTGAGAGCGGACAGCGAGTTCAGGTCCTCGTCGACGGTCAGCGATGAGGTGACCGCATCCAGGAAGCCGTAGAGGCGATCGGGGCGAGTGAGAACCTCAGAGCTCTTGGCCCGCTTGACGACTGCGGACATGACCTGCTGCTGGTGACCCATGCGCGCGATATCGCTGCCGTCGCCCACCGCGTGGCGGGTCCGAGCGAGCGCCAGTGCGTCCCGCCCGTCGACGATCTGATCGCCGGCCGGCAGGTCGAGGCTCGCCTTGGAGTCCTCGAGCGGCTCCGGCAGACACACCTGCACCCCGTCCAGCGCATCCACCATCGTCGTGAAGCCCTCGAAGTTCATCTCGATGAAGTGGTCAATGCGGACGCCGGACAGGGCCTCGACGGCGGTGACGGAGCAGGCCGGACCTGCGTTGAGGACACTGTTGACCGCACCATAGCCGCCAGCGGAGGCTCCGCGGCCGGTGTCCGGGCAGGCGGGCAGGTCCATCATCGTGTCGCGCGGGATCTGGATCGCCCCGATCCGCGTCCCGTCCTCCGAGAGGTGGGCGAGCACCATCGCGTCGCTGCGCGCTCCACCGGCGTCGCCGTACTCATCACCATCGAGATCGCGCGTGTCCGAGCCCAGGATGAGGATGTTGGTCCCGTGCGTGTTGTCGTTGAGCACTTCTGCCGAGTCGTCGGAGCGCAGCGGGGAGGAGTCGAGGTTCGACTGCAGATGGCCCAGTGCCAGACCGCCCACGACCAGCGTCCCGACGATCCCCAGCGCTGCGGTGCCCACGGCGAACCGGCGCCTGCGGTACTTCGCCTCCATCCGGCGGCGGCAACGGCGGGGTCGGTGCTGCTGCTGCGGCGGCTGCATGCGCTCTCCTGACGGGTCGACTGCGCGGTTGCACAGTCTGGCACGTCACTGCTGGTGGTGTGCGGGCACCCCCTCCCGGCAGTGGGCCCCGATCAGCTCAGCCAGCGGCGGAACGCGGCCTCGGCCTCGTCTCCGAACGGCACGAGGACGACGGTGCGGATCGTCTCCTCGACCTCGGCGGCGGTGTCGCGGATCGTCTGGACAGCGATCCGGGCGGCGTCGTCCATCGGCCAGCCGTAAACCCCGGCAGAGATCGCCGGGAACGCGACGGATTCCGCACCCAGGTCCTTCGCGACCCGCAGGCTGGCCCGGTAGCAGGAGACGAGTGTCTCCGACCGGTCCTCACGGGTCGAGTGGACCGGTCCCACCGTGTGGATGACCCAGCGGGCCAGCAGATCACCGGCTGTCGTTGCGACCGCGTCTCCGGCGGGCAGGCCGTCCGGCAGGGTCGTGTCCCGCAAGTTGCGGCATTCGGCGAGGATGTTCGGACCGCCGGCGCGGTGGATCGCTCCGTCGACTCCCCCGCCGCCCAGCAGGGTGGAGTTCGCGGCGTTGACGATCGCGTCGACCGTCTCCCGGGTGATGTCCCCGGGACGGATCACGATCTCCACGGCCGGCGTCCTTCGCTGTCGGGTCAGGCGGTCAGATCAGGCGGTCGGGTCAGGCGACGACGGCGGCATCGCCGCGCAGGTCCGGCAGGATCGCCGTGATGTGGGCGACGTCCTCCACCGGGCCCTCGACCAACGGTCGGCGGACGGCGGCGGTGGGGATGACGCCCATCTGGTGGAGTGCGACCTTCGCCTGGATCGCGCCCTGCGAGGTCCGCATGATCGCTTCCATGATGGGAATGAGTCCCGTGTGGATCGTGCGGGCCGTCTCCAGGTCAGCAGCGCGGACCGCGGCGATGAGGGCGGCGTTCCGGTCTGCGACGGCGTTGCCGATAACGCTCACCACACCGGTCGCGCCCACGGACAGGTAGGCGAGGTTGAGCTCGTCGATGCCGCTGTAGTACTCGAGCGAGGTCTGCGCCATGACCTTCGTCGCCTCGTACAGGTCGCCCTTCGCGTCCTTGACGGCGCGGATCCGCGGGTGCTGGGACAGCTCGACGAGCGTGGCCGTCTGGAACTCGACCCCCGTGCGGCCGGGGATGTCGTAGAGCATCACCGGCAGCATCGTCGCGTCCGCGACATCCGTGCAGTGAGCGATGAGTCCCGCCTGCGTGGGCTTCGAGTAGTACGGGGCGACCAGCAGCAGCGCGTCCGCGCCGGCGGCCTCCGCCAGTCGTGCCTTCTCGACGGACTCAGCCGTGTCATACGTGCCGATGCCCACCGTGATGCGGGCGCGACCGTCCGCC
>DWZY01000295.1 GCA_019117325.1 Candidatus Brevibacterium intestinigallinarum | reverse complement strand
TCACCTCACAGCGGCGGGCGGCGCAGGTGGTGCTCCGTGAGCTCCTCGAAGGCCTGAGCCGCCAGCAGCAGCTCAACATCCTTGCCCGGCGCGGCGACCAGCTGGACGCCCACGGGCAGTCCGTCGCGCGTGAAGCCGGCGGGCACGGAGATCGCCGGGCACCCGGTGGCGGAGATGATCGTCGCCGCCCGCATCCACTGGAGGTAGTCCTCCTGCGGCACGCAGTCGATGTCCGCCGGGTACTCGAGGTCCCTGTCGAACGGTGCGACCTGGCTGGAGGTGAGCACCAGCAGGTCGTAGTGCCCGAAGAACGCCTCGACTGCACCCTGGAGTCGACCCCGGGCCTCCTCTGCGGAGACGAGGTCGTCGACCGTGAGGTTCAGGCCCATCTCCGTGTTCCAGACGATCGCGTCCTTGAGCTGATCGCGGTGCTCGCGCAGCCGCTGACCGTGCTGCGCGGCGAAGTCATAGGCCCGCGTCACCCGGAAGACCTCGTCCGCGTCGCGCAGATCCGGCGCATACGCATCGACGTGCCCGCCGCCCACGGCGAGCGACTGAGCGGCACGGTCCACGACCTCGGCGACGGCGGACTCGACCGGAAGCAGACCGCCCAGGTCAGCGGAGAACCCGATCCGCAGGCCCCGCAGTCCGGCGCCCGGCCGGTGCTCGAAGGGGTAGCGGAACTCCGGCCGGTCGAAGACGCTGCCCGGCTCCGGGCGCGCGGCCGGCGCACCCGGTGCGGGACCACTGCCCACGGACATGAGCAGCGCGACGTCGCCCACGGTCCGGGCCAGGAAGCCCGGCTGAGACAGCCACGCCCACGGCCGGCCCGGCAGGGCGTGCGGGATCCGCCCGTTCGTGGGCCGCATGCCCACGACGTTGTTGAACGAGCCCGGCGTGCGCAGGGACCCGCCCATGTCCGACCCGTCGCCGGAGGCCTGGATGCCCGCGGCGATCGCGGCGGCCGCACCCCCGGAGGAGCCGGCGGCGGACTTCGACGTGTCGTACGGATTCACCGTCGTCCCGAACAGCGGGTTGAAGGTGTGGGAGCCGGCCGCGAACTCCGGCACATTCGACTTCCCCGTCGTCACGACGCCGGCCGCGCGCAGCCGGGAGATGATGAGCGAGTCCCGCACCGGCACGTTCTGAGCCAGCAGCGGCGAGCCGTACGTGGTGAGCAGTCCAGCGGTGTCGTGCGTGTCCTTGTGGGTCATCGGCACGCCGTGCAGGGGACCCAGCCGGTCGCCGCGGGAGAAGGACTCATCCGCGGCTGCGGCGGCCGCGTAGGCGGCCTCGTCGTCGCGGGTGACGATCGCATTCAGTGCAGGATCGACCGCGTCGATGCGCGCCAGGTGGTCCGTGAGCGCCTCGCGGGCGGAGACCTTCCCGGACGCGATCCGGGAGGCCAGTGCGCGCGTGCTCAGCCAGGTGAGCTCTGACTCGTGGGCCGCACCCGCGGCGGGCTCGAAGCGCGGCGTCTCCGCCGCCTGCCCGCTCACTTGCCCACCCGCGTGAAGAGTGCGGTGAGGCCCGCACGGACGCCCGTGGACAGGGCCGTGGGCACGTCGTCGGGCGCGAAGAACGGCGAGTGGTTGCTGCCGGGCACACCGTTCTCCACCGTCTCCTCCCGGAACGCGCCGAAGAACCAGAACACCCCCGGCACGCCCAGCGAGTCCGCGAAGGTCCCGAAGTCCTCGCTGCCGGTGGCCGGCTCCTTCTGCTGGACACGGTCCGCGCCCAGTTCCTCCTGGAGAGCTGTCAGCACTGTCTGTGCCTCCTCCTCGTCGTTGAAGCAGTGGGGGAACCGGTACATCTCTTCGATGTCCGGGTCCGGTGCGCCGGCGGCCATCGCCTCGCCGCGGATGATGCGGCTGATCGCGTCCAGGACGCGGTCGCGCACGTCCGGCTCGAACGTGCGGATGTTGAGCTCGAACACCGCCTTCGCCGGGATGATGTTCTCCTTCGTCCCCGCGTGGAAGGTGCCGACCGTCACGACCGCCATGTCCGTGCCCGCGATCTCGCGGGAGACGACCGACTGCAGCCGGGTGACCATGTAGGCGGCCAGGACCAGGGCGTCGATCGCGTTCTCCGGCTGCGAGCCGTGGGCCTGCCGCCCGTGCACGGTCACCCGCAGCGAGTCCGCCATCGCCAGTGCGGTGCCCACGGGCAGCGCGACAGTGCCGGCGACGGACGGCCACACGTGCTGGCCGTAGACGGCCTCGGGGCGGGGCACGCGATCCCACAGTCCGTCCGCCACCATCGCGGCGGCACCCGCGGCGGTCTCCTCGCCGGGCTGGAAGAGCATGACGACGGTGCCGGCCCAGGCCTCGCGGTGCAGTGTCAGCAACCGGGCGATCTCCAGCCCCGCGGTGATGTGCGTGTCGTGGCCGCAGCCGTGCATGACCGGCGTCGTCGTCCCATCCGACAGCGTGCCCGAGGCCGTGGACGCGTAGTCGAGTCCGGTCGCCTCCTCGATGGGCAGCCCGTCCGTGTCCGCGCGGAACGCGACGACGGGGCCGTCTCCGTTCTCGATGACGGCGACCACTCCGGTCCCGCCCACGGTCTGCGTCTCAAGCCCGTAGGACTGCAGGTGCTCAGCGATCGCAGCGGCTGTCCCGTGCTCCTGCATCGACAGCTCGGGTGTCGCATGGAAGTCCCGGTAGAGCCCGACGAGCGCGTCGAGACCCTCCTCGAGACTCGCTGTCATCTCTTCCGGCAGACCCATCGTGTTCCTCTCCTCCGGCGAACGTGGCGCACTCATCGGCCGCCTCCTGCCTGCGGGAGCGTCCGATCGGCCCAGCACCACCTCACGGTAACGCGATTGCCGGGCGGAGGACAGGCGCCTCTCATCGGGTGGACGACGACTGTCCTGAATCGACCGTCCTGAATCAGTGGACGACGACTGTTCCGAACTCGCCACAGGATCGGCACACCGTCCACCGCCGTTCGTCGTGGAATGGGAGCAGCGATGCCCGCACGACGAGGAGGAGGTTCCGGAGGTGTCCCCTGCCCACCCGTCCTGGGATGACGTCCCGGTCGACTTGTACGGGCTGCCGGCCCTGCCGCCGCCGCAGCCCGTGCCGCGCCCGCAGCCCGCCGAGGCCCCGGTCCCGCCCCGTGCGCACCCTGCCTGGGCGCGCCCTGCCCGGGCCGTGTGGCTGGGACTTGCCGGTGCCGCGGTGGTGACGGCGGCCTCGGCGGGGGTGGGAGCCGCGGCGGCCGCGGCGCTCCTCCGGCTGGGTGGCGCGTGAGGCGACCGCTCAGGCGGAGGTCGAGTCCTGGCGAGCCAGCGCGGGGAGGACGCCCCAGCGGGTCAGCGGTGCGAAGGTGCGCTGCGGCGTGTCCTCCGGCAGTTCTGCCGGGTCGAACCAGCCCACGGACTCCAGTTCCGCGTGCGGGACGATCGTCGCGCCGTCGAAGTCGTCCGGCAGCCCGCGGTGGACGAAGACGTCGCCCACGACGCGATGGCCGGCCTCGTTCGCCGCACTGGCGGTGAACGTGCCCAGCTCCTCGAGGTCCGCCGGATCCAGGTGGAGGTCGAGCTCCTCGCGGACCTCGCG
>DWZY01000030.1 GCA_019117325.1 Candidatus Brevibacterium intestinigallinarum | reverse complement strand
CTTCTGCGAGGCGGCCGCGGAGCAGGGCGTCGCGACCCTCGTCTTCGTCAACACGGGCGGCGCCCACCGCGCTGTATCGGTGCCGGGCGGGACGGAAGCGCGCTTCTCGACGAACCCGATCGCGGCGGGCTTCCCCCGGTCGCAGGCACCGCACTTCGTCCTCGACATCGCAACGTCCGCCGTCGCGCTGGGCCGCCTGGCGGAATGGCGGGACCGGGGCGAGGACATCCCCACGGACTGGGTGACGCCCGCGGGTCTGCTGCAGCCGTTCGGCGGTCACAAGGGCTTCGGCCTCGCGATGGTGGCCGAGGCCCTGGCCGGCGCGCTCTCCACCGCCGGCACTCCGTCGGAGAAGGAGGAGGACGAGGAGCAGGGCGTGCTCATCATCGCGATCGACATCACCGGGCTGCGCCCTCTCGACGAGTTCACGGCCGAGGCGGACACATTCCTGCGCTTCATCGCGGACACCCCGGTGTCCGAGGGCTACACGAAGACCCGCATCCCCGGCGAGAGCTCCGCCGCGACGACCGCGATCCGTTCGCGCGAGGGCACCCCCATCCAGCGGCACGCGTGGGAGGCCGCGCAGACGCTCGCGGAGGAGCTGGGGATCGAGCCGCTCACGGCAGCGAGCTGAGCGCGCCCGCGCCAGAGGGAAGCCTGACCAGTGAGCGCCGGGCGAGCGGGGCCCGGCGGCACTGCTCAGCCGCTCACTCGTCGCGCTTCCGCGCGCGTGCCTCCTGCAGGGTGTCTGCGAGGAACCGAGCACCGACGGTGAGCACAGGGATGCTGCGGATCTCTGCGATGAGCTCGAGCGTCAGCTCCGGCGGCCCCTCCTTCCCGGTGATGTTCGGATCGACCCGTGACAGCAGGGCCATCGCACCGCCGGCGATGAAGTCGAGGGCCGCCTCCTCCTGCGGCTCCAGGTCCTCCCGCTCCAGCCCGAACTCCGCCAGCCAGATGTCCTGCACCGCCTCGCGGACGATGCCGCGCAGCCGCGCCGTCGAGTGAGAACCGGTGAGGATGAGCATCCGCCGGACGCGCTCCGCCATGCCCGGGACCCGGAAGAGCTGATCCACCTGCTCGGACGCCGGGGTCAGTCCACTGGCGATGAGGTGCGCGATCTCCGAGAGGACCACGTTGTCCGTCGCGCTGCGGGCCAGATCGTCCAGATCCGTGTAGTGGTAGTAGAACGAGTTGCGGTTCACACCCGCCTCGCGCACGAGCGCGCTGATCGTCACGTCCTGATAGGGCGTCGCGCTCAGCAGGTCGAAGAACGCAGCTTCGAGTCGCTGCGGCGCCGTGGGCCCTCCGTCATTCCGCGGTCGTCCCATCGCAGCTCCTCGTCTCCTGCTCCACACGCGCATCGACGGCGCCGACCGCACACGCCGTCTGCTCGCCCCGACCGCTCACGCAACCCGACAGATCACGCCCATGTGTCCGTTTTTATTGGACAGCGTGCCTAATACTATCGGCCTCGGCCGGGCCACCGCCCGCCGCTCCACCCCTTCCGCACCGCACGCGGACGCCCTGAAAGGCCACCTCATGATCCAGAAGCTGGGTCCCGCCAGATTCGTTCTCCCCGCTCTCGTCGTCATCCTCGTGGGCTGCGTCATGTCGCTCATGTTCTACCCGATGATCGCGATGTCGCCCAAGGAGCTGCCGTTCGCGGTGCTGAATCTGGACGAGGGCGCCACGACACCGCAGGGAGACGTGAACGCGGGCGAGAAGATGGTCCAGGGCCTCCTCGAGTCCAGCGCCGACGAGGGTGAGGACGCGCCCATCGCCTGGGAGATCGTCGACTCCCAGGACGAGCTCGACGAGGTGCTCGCGGACAACGAGTACTACGGAGCGCTCACCATCCCCGTGGACTTCGCGCAGAGCCAGGCGGCCGCGCAGGCAGGGCAGGGCGAGGCCTCGGCAGTCGACGTCGCCCTCGACAACGCGAAGAGCCCGCTGCTGGCCACCCAGCTGCAGTCGCGCATGGGCGCGATGTTCGAGCAGCAGGGACTCGCGGCAGACGTCGAGGTCATCAACACCGGTGACGCGCAGAGCACGGCGGCCTCGCCCATGGCGGGGATGATGAGCCAGCAGATCGGCATCATGCCGCTCATGATGATGTCGCTCGCGGCCTCGGTCCTGCTCACGCGCATCCTGCCCCGCGCACGGGCCCACAGTGCAGGCGGCCGGTTCGCGACTCTGGGCACACAGGTGGGTCTCGCCGCCGTCGTCTCGTTCGTCGCGGCCCTCACGACCGTCTGCATGCTCGAGTGGATCGTCGAGGCGAACGCGCCGTTCTGGACGACGACGCTCTTCCTGTGGGTCGCGAGCCTCGCGGTCATGCTGCTGTTCCTGGGCGCGTTCGACATCGCGCTCCCGCTGGGACTGCTCACCGTCCTGTTCGCGCTGCTGTGCGGCATGGTGACCGGCGTCCTCCCGGCGGAGGCGCTCCCCGCATTCTGGGCCGACTGGATCCACCCGTGGGCACCGCAGGCGCACATCGGCGACGGCCTGCGCGACATCCTCTACCGCGGTGCTGACCTCATGCCGCGCGGCACCGGCGGCCTCCTCGCCCTGGGCGGGGTGGGACTGGCCCTGCTCGTCATTGCGGGCCTGCTCCCCTCACGCCGGGTCGAGGAGCCGGTCGAGGCGCAGGCGACGCCGGTCGATGGACAGACGCAGCTGGCCGGGGCGCACGAGCCGCGACACTGACCGCGCCAGTCACCCGCGCCAGTCGTCCGCGACGGGACGGGTGAGGGTTCGGCGCACCGCCGCCCGCCGGATCCCGCCGAACACGCAGACGGCGTGTCGCGGAAAGTGGGGATCGCTCAGGTGCGCAGGAGGCGGGCGATCGCGTCGCTCGCCTCCTTGAGCTTCACCTCCGCCTCCTCGTCACCGGCCTTCGCCGCGTCGAGGACGCAGTGCTTGAGGTGGTCGTCCAGCAGCCCGGTCGCCACCCCCTGGAGAGCGCGGGTCAGGGCGCTCACCTGGGTGAGGATGTCGATGCAGTACTGCTCCTCGTCGATCATCCGGGAGATGCCGCGGGCCTGGCCCTCGATCCGGCTCATCCGGCGCAGGTACGCCTTCTTGTCGCCGATGTAGCCGTGGTGGTGCGCGTGGTCGTGCTGGGCATCATGGTCCGCGGACTGCCCGTCAGGCGCAGCAGTGGGTGCGTCGGTCGTCATGAGGGAATCCTCTCGATCTGAGGGTGAGGGTGAGTGTCGTGCGTGCGGGTCAGCCCGCTGCGACGGATCGGAAGCCGCGCAGACGGAGGCTGTTGCCCACGACGAACACGGACGAGAACGCCATCGCCGCACCCGCGAGCATCGGGTTGAGCATGCCCAGAGCCGCGACCGGGATCGCCGCGACGTTGTACGCGAACGCCCAGAACAGGTTCGCCTTGATCGTCGCGAGGGTCTTCCGCGACAGTCGGATCGCGTCGACCGCGGCGCGCAGATCGCCGCGCACCAGCGTGATGTCCGAGGCCTCGATCGCGACGTCCGTGCCCGTGCCCATCGCGAGCCCCAGATCCGCCTGCGCCAGTGCGGGGGCATCGTTGACACCGTCGCCCACCATCGCGACGACCCTGCCCTCGCCCTGCAGGCGGATGACGACGTCGACCTTGTCCGCGGGCAGGACCTCTGCGATGACCTGCTCGATGCCCACCTCCGCGGCGACTTGGCGGGCAACCGCCTCATTGTCGCCGGTCAGCAGGACGGGTGTGAGGCCCAAGTCCGTGAGCTCCGCGATCGCCTGGGCGCTGGTGGGTTTGACGGTGTCCGCCACGACGAGGATGCCGCGGGCACGGCCGTCCCAGCCCACGGCGACGACGGTCCGACCCTGGGCCTCGGCCTCGGCCTTCGCCCGGGCGACCTCCGGCGAGAGGTGCTGGGACCAGTCCACCAGCAGCGCCTCGCGGCCCACGACGACGGTCGTGCCGTCGACGACGCCCTGGACGCCGCGGCCCTCGATGTTCGCAAAGTCCTCGGGAGTGGGCAGTGTGCCCACCTCCTGGGCCGCACCGGCGGCGATGGCGCGAGCGATCGGGTGCTCGGAGGCGGACTCCAGCGCACCGGCGAACCGCAGCAGATCAGCTCGGGCGACCCCGGCCTCGGCAACGGCGTCCGTCAGGGCCATCGCACCGGTCGTGACCGTGCCCGTCTTGTCCAGCACGACGGTGTCGACGCTGCGGGTGGACTCGAGGACCTCGGGGCCCTTGATGAGCACGCCCATCTGCGCGCCGCGGCCGGTTCCCACGAGCAGGGCGGTGGGGGTGGCCAGGCCCAGCGCGCAGGGGCACGCGATGACGAGCACGGCGACGGCCGCGGTGAAGGCGGCGGAGGCCGACGGGCCCCAGACCAGCCAGGCGATGAGCGTCACGAGCGCGATGACGATGACGATGGGCACGAAGATGCCGGAGACGCGGTCGGCCAGGCGCTGGACCTCGGCCTTGCCGGTCTGCGCGTCCTCGACCATCTGCGCCATCTGGGCCAGCTGCGTGTCCGCGCCCACGCGGGTCGCGCGGACGACCAGGCGGCCGCCGGCGTTGACCGTGGCGCCCGTGACCGCGTCGCCCGCGGCGACCTCGACGGGCACGGACTCGCCGGTGAGCATCGACTGGTCGACGGCGGAGGTGCCGTGGGTGACGACGCCGTCGGTGGCTATCTTCTCCCCCGGGCGCACGACGAACTCATCGTCCACGGCCAGCTGGGCGGCGGGGATGCGGACCTCCGCACCGTCGCGCCGGACGGAGACCTCCTTCGCGCCCAGCTCCATGAGGGCGCGCAGGGCTGCGCCCGCCTGCCGCTTGGAGCGCTTCTCGAACCAGCGGCCCAGCAGGATGAACATCGTCACCCCGGCGCCCACCTCGAGGTAGATGTTGCCCTCGCCGTGGGAGGGGGCGATCGTGAACTCGAACGGGTGGGTCATCCCCGGCATGCCGGCCGTGCCCAGGAACAGCGCGTAGAGCGACCAGAGCAGGGCCGCGAGCGTGCCCATCGAGATGAGCGTGTCCATCGTCGCGGCGCCGTGCTTGAGGTTCAGCCACGCGGCGCGGTGGAACGGCCAGGCGCCCCACACGATGACGGGGGCGGCGAGCGTGAGCGACGCCCACTGCCAGTACGTGAACTGGAGGGCCGGGATCATCGCCATCGCGATGACCGGGACCGACAGGACGATCGACCCGATGAGGCGGTGCCGCAGTGCGGTGAGCTCGGGGTCGTCGGCGTCTGCGTCCTGGGTGCCGGG
>DWZY01000294.1 GCA_019117325.1 Candidatus Brevibacterium intestinigallinarum | reverse complement strand
CGCATCGCGAAGCTCAAGGACGAGTACGCCCAGAAGGACGCCGGGGCCGCCGGCACCCAGTCCTGATCCACCCGCCCCAGCCCGGCTGGGGCACGACCGCCGCGTCACGGGCCGCGGGGAGCGCTGCTCCCCGCGGCCCGTTCGCGTGAGCACGGTCGTGCGCGCAGTGAGGACCGCCGACACGCACAAGTGGAAGCGGTTCACGGCACGCGTCCGAATGACCGCTACGGACACGGAACAATCTCGATATCAAGGCATCTCAGCGAATTGTTCGCTGCCTCACAGGACGCGCTACAGTTGTCTGCACTCGGAACCAGGTGACGACAATGCCGCGTCGGCCCGCCGCTTCGAGTCGCGCGCGGGGCCTCAGGTCCCGCATCCGTCATCCACACTTGCCAGGAAGAAGCACCCATGAAGACGTCATCAGGCGTCCGGCGCACCGTCCTCGCCGTCTACGCGATCATCACAGCCGTAGTCGTCGTGGCGGCGATGACCGTGTCCGTCAAGAAGGCGACCGCGGCGCCGGACATCACCGCGAACCTCACTCTCATCGCACCGGCCGGGCCGGGCGGCGGCTGGGACGGCTTCGTCCGCGAGCAGCAGCAGGCGATGCGCTCCGCCGGCCTCGTGGGCAACGCGCAGGTCGTCAACATCCCCGGTGCCGGCGGCACGATCGGCCTGGGCCGGTTCACGACGATGGGCGACCGGTCCGACACGCTCCTGGCGACGGGATCCGCGATGACCGGCGGCATCCTCATCAACGACTCCCCCGTGGGCTGGGATGACGTCCGTCCGATCGCGAAGATCGCGGAGGACTACGACGTCGTCATCGTGCCGGCGGACTCCCCGCACCAGACGATCGACGACCTCCTGGAGGAGTGGGCTCAGGACCCGAAGGGCCACCCGTGGACCGGCGGCTCCGCAGGCTCGATGGACCACCTGGTCGTCGCGGAGCTCGCGCTGGCCGCCGGCATCGAGGGCACTGACATCACGTTCATCCCCAAGTCCGGCGGTGGTGAGGCGATCCAGGCCCTGCTCAACGGCACCGCGGACTACGCGGCGACGGGCTACAACGAGGTCTCCGACCAGGTCGAGTCCGGCCGCGTGCGCGCTCTGGGCGTCACCGGACCCGAGCGGATCGAGGGCGTCGACATCCCCACCATCACGGAGCAGGGACACGACGTGGAACTGTCCAACTGGCGCGGCATGCTCGCGACGAAGGACGTGCCCGAGGAGGAGTTCCAGCAGCAGCTGCGACTGCTCGAGCAGATGCGCGAGACTCCGGAGTGGCAGGACGCGCTGGAGCGCAACGCCTGGACGGATGCGTGGGAGACCGGCGAGGACCTCGACCGGTTCATCGCCGAGGATGACGAGAAGACGGCCGCACTGCTCGAGGAGCTGGGACTGTGAGCGAGACGAACGCTGCCAACGACCCGCGCGGCGCGGACCAGCACTCCGCCGCCACTGCGGGAGACCATCACGGCGACCGGCTGACGGCCGTCGACCCGGGCCAGCCCATCGACCCGGAGATCCACGGCACGGAGCAGGTGAAGGAGCGGGGCTGGTGGACCGGCCGCGCGGGCCTCGCCTTCCCGCTGCTCATGGCGGTCATCGCGACCTACATGCTCATCGGCCAGTTCGCGATGGACGTGTCCGAGGACGTCGACCGTCCCGGCCCCCAGTTCATGCCCGGCCTCATCATCACCGCGCTCTACGCGATCGCTGCCCTCATGGCGCTCGACATCATCCGCAAGCCGCAGATGCCGGAGCTCGCCGTCCTCACGGATCCGGACGAGGTGGGGAAGGTCCACGCCTGGTACACGGACTGGCCGCGGCTGGCCTGGGCGGTGGGCGGCATGGTCGCGTTCATCGCGCTGCTGCTGCCGCTGGGCTGGGTGATCGCCGCAGCCCTCCTGTTCTGGTGCGTCGCCCGGTCGATGGGCTCGACGCGCGTGTGGTTCGACCTCTCCCTGGCGCTGCTCTTCTCCAGCGCCATCTACCTGATCTTCGGAGTGGCGCTGGCGGTCGACCTGCCCAGCGGCATGATCTTCGGAGGAGGACGCTGATATGGATTCCCTGATCTCCCTCATGGACGGGTTCGGCTCCGCGCTGACCCCGATGAATCTGCTGTGGGTGCTGGTGGGCTGCCTCCTGGGCACCGCGGTGGGCGTCCTGCCCGGCCTGGGGTCGTCCATGGCTGTCGCCCTCCTCCTGCCCATGACGTTCGCGCTGGATCCCGCGGGCGCGTTCATCATGTTCGCCGGCGTCTACTTCGGTGGTCTGTTCGGCGACTCGACGATGGCGATCCTCATGAACACCCCCGGCCAGGGGTCCGCGATCGCCTCCACGTTCGAGGGGCACAAGATGGCGAGGTCCGGGCGCGCGCCGCAGGCACTGGCCACCGCGGCGATCGGTGCCTTCACCGGCGGCATGATCTCCTCTGCCCTGGTCGTCTTCCTGGCACCGGGTCTGGCCGCGCTGTCGACGATCTTCGGCCCCGCCGAGTACTTCGCACTGGCCCTCTTCGCCTTCGTCGCCACGTCCTCGGTCGTGTCCGACTCCGTCCTCAAGGGACTGGCCTCGCTGGTGCTGGGACTGGCGATCGCGGTCGTGGGCATCGACTCCGTGACCGGCACGGAGCGCTTCACCGCCGGCGTCCCGGAGCTGTTCGACGGGATCTCGCTCGTGACGGTCACGGTGGCCGTGCTGGCCCTGGGCGAGGTCTTCCGGGTCGCCTCCCGTCTGCGCCGCGATCCCGAGGCCATGGTCATGGTCGCGTCCGGCCGCCCCTTCCTCTCCGGCAAGGAGTTCCGGGAAGCGCTGCCCGCGTGGCTGCGCGGCACCGGCATCGGCCTGCCCTTCGGCGTCGTCCCGGTGGGCGGCTCCGAGGTCCCCACCTTCATGGCCTACGGCCTGGAGCGCCGGCTGGACAAGCGCAGCGGTCGGAACACGTTCGGCACCGGCGCGATCCGCGGTCTGGCCGCTCCCGAGGCCGCCGGCAACGCCACGACCGGCACCGCCATGGCCTCCCTGCTGGCGCTGGGCCTGCCGGTCTCCGCGACCGCGGCGATCATGCTGGCGGCGTTCCAGCAGTACGGCCTGCAGCCCGGCCCGCTGCTGTTCGAGCGGGCGCCGGATCTGGTGTGGGGACTGCTGGCCAGCTTCTTCATCGCGATGATCGTGCTGCTGATCCTCAACCTGCCGTTCGCGCCGCTGTGGGCGAAGCTGCTGCTGATCCCCAAGCCGTACCTGTACGCGGGCATCACCGTGTTCTGTGCGCTGGGCATCTACGCGACCTCGAACAACGTGTTCGACCTGGGGATGCTGCTGGTCATCGGGCTCATCGGCTTCATGATGCGCCGGTTCGACATCCCACTGGCGCCGCTCATGATCGGCATGGTCCTGGGCCCGCTGGCGGAGTCGAGCCTGCGCGACGCCCTGCTGAGCTCCAACGGTGACTACACGGTGCTCGTCAGCAGCTGGATCACCGCGATCCTCTACATCGTGCTGGCTGTCGTCGTGTTCCTGTCGCTGTACGGCAAGCTCGCGCAGCGCCGCCGGGATCGCGCGAACGCGATGACCGACGTGGACAGCTGAGGTTCGTCCGCACCGGAAAGACCGGCGGCTCCACCCCTGAACGGGTGG
>DWZY01000293.1 GCA_019117325.1 Candidatus Brevibacterium intestinigallinarum | reverse complement strand
GTTCCCGGCGGAGGAGGTCGCGCGCGCCCACCTGGAACCCGGCGCCGGCATCCCCGGTGACCGGGTTCTAGCCGTCTCCGACGGCTCTGCCCCACCGGTCCCGGACCGCTGGAACCCCTGGTCCCGCTTCTTCGCCCTCAAGAAGCGACCGGACCTGGCCGCCTGGAGCGTCCGCACCGACCCGGACGGGACGGTCGCGCTCACTCCCCCGGTGATGCAGGACCCCACCGCCGAGGCCGTCGCCCCCATCCGCATCGACCCGGCCGATGCGCACTCCCGGCAGACCTCGGCCGCCCGCATCGCCCATCACCTCCCCGATGCAGACCCCGCCGTCGTCCAGGTCCTCACCGCGCATTCCCCTGCCGGGCCGCAGGGCATGTTCGACAGCGAGCGCGGACACGTGAGCCTCATCTTCCTCGACACCGTCCGGGCCCTGTCCCAGGCGGATGGCAGGCCTGTCGACCCCGCCCGGTTCCGCGGCAACCTGCTCCTCGAGGGACTCGAGCCGTTCGCGGAGTTCGGCCTCGTGGGGTCGGTCGTGCGAGTGGGCGCAGCCCGCTTGCTCATCCGCCAGACGATCGAGCGGTGCACCGCGACGACGGTGCGTCCGGGTGCGGCCGTCCGTGACCTCAACGTCCCGCGGATGCTCGCGACCCACTGCGGTCACATCCACTGCGGCCTCTACGGCGAGGTCCTCACACCCGGTGCGGTGGGCCTGGGCGATGCTCTGGAAGTCGAGGAGCGCACGACCGACCGGCCGCTGCCGTCGGGAACGGGCCCGCGCGCACTGCGCGTCCTCGAGTCATCCGGCCTGGACGACGGCCGCCACCACCTGCGGCTGGCGGACCCGTACGGCTGGTTCGCCGCCCACTGGCGGGACGGCCGCCACGTCCGCGTGCACCTGACAGTCGACGGCCGCCCTCGCTGGCGCTCCTACACCGCCGTGCTGGTCCGGGAGAACGAGTTCTCCCTCGTCATCCGACCCCGCGGTGAGGTGTCGCGCGCGCTCACCCGACTTGTGGCCGGCGACCGCCTGACCGTGTCCGGGCCCTTCGGAGGCCTCACCCCCGATCGGATCCTCACCGACCGCAGCACCCCGGACGCTCTCACGATCCTCACCGCCGGGGTCGGCCTGACGACCGCTCTCTCCCTGCTGCCGGGGCTGCCGGCCCGGACCCCGATCCGCATCGTGCACGTCGACCGCGCCGTGCCGCCCGGTGCCAGCACCTCCGTCGATGCCCTGCGCGCGCTGGCACGGGACCGGGGCAGCGACCTCCTCGTCTGGGACACCCGCGACCGGGGCCGCCCCGGGCAGCGGGACCTGCAGCAGTGGCTGACCGGGGCCTCGGCGGCGGTGGTGTGCGGTGGTGCGGACTTCGTCCGTGAGGTCGCCGAGGCGGCTGCAGCGGCGGGTCTGCCGCCCACCCGGCTGCACCGGGAGGCGTTCACCTCGCCCGCGGACGCCCCGCGGCTGGAGGACTTCGCTCCCGCGACGGTCGTGCGTCCGGACGGGACCCGACTGGCGTGGACACCGGAGTCCGGCACGCTGCTGGAGGCCCTCGAAGCGGATGGAGTGCGTGTGCCCTTCTCCTGCCGCGCCGGCTCGTGCGGCACGTGCGCGATCCGGGTCGATGAGCCGCGCGCCACCGCCGCAGTGCTGGACGAGACGGCTCAGCCGGGGCCGGGGCACGTCCTCGCGTGCGCACGCGTTCCCGTGGGAACCCTCACCGTGCTGGACGAGGGCTGAACCAGGGCTGAGCCGCTGTGAGGCTGAGTTACTCGAACATCCCGCGGTACTGCGGGAATCGCTCCACGTAGCGATCGACATAGCTGCACATCGACCGCAGGAGGACGTCATCGCGGGCGAACACCGCGAGGGCCTCGGTCACGAGCGTGCGCGCCCACCCCTGTCGCGCGTGCGACTCGTCGATGATCGTGTGCAGGATCGTCCGCACTGCGCCGTCCATCCTGTACTCGAGGAATCCCACGAGCACCGGCTCGTCGCCCGACAGGTCGCGGACCACGATCCGATTGCGATCGGGCTCCTCCACGATGTCGTAGGGCTTCGAGACCATTGTCGGCTCAGCCATGGAACACCTTCCTCTCAGTCCTCGCCCGTGGCGGGCCCTGTCGTCGCTGCGGTCTTCCTGGACATCCTCGTCTCAAGGTAGCGCGCGATCCCCGCCACCACCATGTTGATGATGATGAAGAGGACGGCACCCACGAGGAATGTGGGCAGGAGGTTGTTGTAGTTCCGGCCGATCGCGTTCACCTGGTACAGGAGATCCTGGTACGTGACGATGAATCCCAGGGCGGAGTCCTTGAGGAGGACGACTACCTGCGCGACGAGCGTGGGCATCATCGCACGGATCGCCTGTGGCAGCAGGATGAGCCGCATCGTCTGCGCGCCGCGCAGGCCGATCGACATCGCCGCCTCCCGTTGCCCGCGCGGCACCGCGAGGATGCCCGCCCGCATGATCTCTGCGATGACCATGCCGTTGTAGAGCGTCAGACCGATGACGACGGACCAGAACGCGCCGAGGTCGTTGCCGAACAGCAGGAACGTCGCGAAGATGAGCAGCAGGACGGGCACGCCGCGGAAGAGCTCGAGCACGATGGTCGATGGCAGCCGGATGGCCCGCTGCGGCGCCAGCCGCAGCAGCGCGAAGACGAGGCCCACGATGAGGGCGAGGACCGAGGCGACGACCGCGACCTTGAGCGTCGCCCACATGCCGGTCAGCAGGGTCTTCTGGATGACGGCGTAGGAGAACGGCGTCCATTTGGCCGCTGTGAGCTGACCCGCGTCCTGGAACTTCCAGATGATGAAGGCCAGCAGTGCCAGCAGGAGGACGGCGGAGACCAGCGACAGCAGGATGTTGAGCCGGCGGCCGCGGGGACCCGGCTCGTCGAACAGGACCTGGGTGGGCGCGCTCACCGGAGGATCACCAGCTTCCGCTCGAGGACGTCGAAGACCCGCCCGATCACCACGGCCAGCAGCAGGTAGACGAGTGCGGTCGCCAGCAGCAGAGGGATGACGATGTCGCCGCGCAACTCGATCGCCCCCCGCATCGCGGAGATGAGTTCCCTGTTGTTGAAGGCGGACGCGATCGACGTGTTCTTGAGCATCGCGATGATGACGCTGCCCAGCGGCGGCAGGACGGTGCGGAAGGCCTGCGGCAGGACGATGTAGCCCAGGACCTGCGTGAACGGCAGGCCGATCGCCCGCGCCGCCTCCGCCTGCCCCACCGGGACCGTCGCGATGCCCGAGCGCAGCGTCTCTGCGACGAAGCAGGACGTGTACGCGATGAGCGCGATGTTCGCCAGCACGAACGAGTTCATGGCGGCCGTGCTGCCGAACCGGATGTCCAGGTAGGGCAGTCCGAACACGCAGAAGAACATGACGAGGGTGAGCGGCGTGTTCCGCACGACGCTCACATACGCGGCCGCCGTGCCCCGCAGCACCGGAGTGGGCGACACGCGCATCGCTGCGAGGATCGTGCCGCCCAGGAGGCAGCCGACCAGCGTCACTCCGAAGAGCGACAGCGTGCCCCAGGTCCCACTGAGGAACATCTGGATGAGCTCGCCCACGGTCCTCCTCCTCTCTCCGTATCAGGTGCTGACGGGGCCGGTGCTCAGTACCGGTCGACGGTGGGCTGCTCGACGCCTGCGGAATCGCCGAGCGTGTACTCGAACGCCTCCGTCCAGGTGCCGTCCTCCATGGACGCCTCGAGTGCGTCGTTCACCGCGTCGCGCAGAGCGTCATCGCCCTTGGGCAGGCCGACGCCGTAGGGCTCCTCCGTGAAGGGCTCGCCCGCGACCTTGAACTCGCCCTCGTACTGCGCGGCGTAGCCGCGGAGGATCGCATCATCCGTCGTGACCGCATCGACGGAGCCGGACTGCAGATCCGTCACGCACTTCGAGTACGTGTCATACGTGACGAGCTCCGCGTCCGGGTACTCGTCCGTGATGTTCTGCGCGGGCGTGGAGCCGTCGACCGAGCACACCGTCGTGCCGGCGAGATCGTCCGGACCTGCGATGTCCGAGTCCGCCGCGACCAGCAGGTCCTGGCCGGCGACGTAGTACGGGCCCGCGAAGTCGACGACCTTCTTCCGCTCGTCGTTGATCGTGTAAGTCGCAACGACCATGTCGACGGTGCCCTGCTGGAGGAACGGCTCGCGGTTGGCCGAGACCGTCTCGACCCACTCGATCTGGTCCGGGGCGAAGCCCAGGGCGGCCGCGGTGATCTTCGCGATCTCGATGTCGAAG
>DWZY01000292.1 GCA_019117325.1 Candidatus Brevibacterium intestinigallinarum | reverse complement strand
GATGACGAGCAGGGCGACGAGCTCGCACTGACGATCGAGCCGGACCGCATCGGGGCCTCGGACTTCGTCGATCCCGAGCGCGGTGTCGTCCTGTCGGTCACCGGCCTGGAGCCCGGCGACGACATCGACTTCGCCGTCACCCCCACGTCGGACCAGAACGTCGACCCGGCGAACCTCTCCGCCGTCGCGACGGAGGACGGCGTCGCCTCGACGATCGTCTACGGCACGACGTCGGTCGACCCGGCCGCCTACATCGGTGACTACTCCGTCGAGGTCTCCGGCATCGATGAGGCCGGCGCGCAGGCGGGATCCGAGACGGCTGCGGCAGACACCGCGGCGGGCTCGGCCGACGCCCTCACCGGAACCTTCACCGTCACCTCGGACGACGACGCCAAGGGCGGGTCCGACGATGACTCGAAGGACGACGAGGCGAAGTCGGGTGACTCCGACGACGACTCCGACGGCGGGCGCCTGCCCCGCACGGGTGGCGAGCTGAGCGGCCTGGCCGCCGGTGCCGCGCTCCTGGCAGTGGGTGGTGCGGCCGTCGCGATCACGCGCCGCCGCATGAACCAGGGCTGACGTCCCGCACCGCACCGAGGCCGGTCCACCGCGAGGTGGGCCGGCCTCGGTCGTTCTCCCGGCTGTCTCGAGTGCTCCCGGCGGTCATGAGACGGCCACGTCCATCTCACCCGTTCGCCACCCCCTGTGCCTGGGAGTCTGCTTACGATGCTCTCAGGATTCCCATCTCCACCGAGGAACATCCATGACCCCGGACACGCCGAAGGCCGCGAAGACTGAGAGAGTTGCAGATTCGCCCACCCCGCGACGCCGGTCCGGCCTGCGAGCGCAGGCGGAGAAGCGGTCGCGGCTGCGGGACGAGGCCCACCGCGAGAAGCAGACCGTCGACGCGGAGCAGCGCGAGCGCTCCGGTGACGGCGACCCGCGGGGGTTTTCTCCCATCTGAGCATCAAGCCCCTCTGGTTCGTCCTCGCCTTCGTGGGCGGCGGGCTCGTCATGCTCATCCCGATCGACCCCAGCATCGAGGGCGGTCTCACGACGCCCGGCCGCACGGCACTGGCGATCCTCGTCTTCGCCGTCGTCATGTGGGTGACGGAGGCTGTGTCCTACTCGGTGAGCGCGATCATGATCGTCGGACTGATCGCGCTGGGCCTGGGCTTCGGACCCGGCATCGAGGACCCCGATCAGATGATGGGCACCTCGGCGGGTCTGGGGATGGCCCTGGGAGGGTTCTCGTCCTCGTCCGTCGCTCTCGTCGCTGCCGCCCTGGCACTCGCGGCCGCGATGCAGGCCACCGGCCTGCACAAGCGGCTGGCCCTGCTGGTGCTGCGGTTCGCCGGCGAGAAGACCTCGAACATCCTCATCGGCGCGATCGTCATCTCGATCATCCTCGCCTTCTTCGTCCCATCGGCGACCGCGCGCGCCGGTGCCGTCGCGCCCATCCTCCTGGGCATGGTCGCGGCGTTCGGACTGGCGAAGAACTCCCGACTGGGCGCCCTCCTCGTCATCACCGCCGCACAGGCGGTGTCCGTGTGGAACATCGGCATCAAGACCGGTGCCGCGCAGAACCTCGTCGCCCTGGGCTTCATCGAGCAGGAGATGGGCATCCAGGTGTCGTGGGGCGAATGGTTCCTCTGGGCAGCTCCCTGGTCCGCACTCATGTCCGTCGCGCTGTACTTCATCATGCGGTGGGCGATCAAGCCCGAGGTCGACTCGATCGCGGGCGGCCGCGACATGATCGCGGGTCAGCTCGCGGAGCTGGGCCCCATGTCCGGCCGCGAGAAGCGCCTGGTCGTCATCGCCGTGCTGCTGCTGTTCTTCTGGGCGACGGAGAAGGTGCTCCACCCCGTCGACTCCTCGACGATCACGGTCATCGCGATCGGGTTCCTCCTGCTGCCGCGCGTGGGCGTCTTCTCGTGGAAGACCGCGGAATCGCTCATCAACTGGGGCACGCTCATCGTCTTCGCCGTGGGCATCTCGCTGGGCACCGTGCTCCTGCAGACGGGAGCGGCGACGTGGCTGTCCGCGCAGACGTTCGGAGCGCTGGGCCTCGACCGGCTCCCGCTGCTGGCCACGATCGCGCTGGTGTCCGTCTTCACGATCCTCATCCACCTGGGCTTCGCCTCGGCCACCTCGCTCGCATCCGCCCTCATCCCCATCTTCATCGCGCTGGCGGCGACCCTGCCGGGCGCGGCGAACGGAGGCCTGGGCTTCGTCATCATCCAGCAGTTCCTCATCAGCTTCGGATTCCTGCTGCCGGTGTCCGCGCCGCAGAACATGCTGGCCTACGGCACGGGCGCCTTCACGGCCAAGCAGTTCCTGCGCACCGGCATCCCGCTGACGATCGTCGGATACCTGCTCGTCCTGCTGTTCTCCGCGACGTACTGGAAGTGGCTGGGGCTGGTCTGAGGCGCACCGGCGTGCGGAGCGCTCGCACCCGTCCGCGATTGCATAGGCTGGCCCCATGACCTTCGATGCAGAGTCCCTCGCGACTGATCTCGACCTCCGCTCGCTGGGTGAGCGCTTCTACCTCAAGACGCTCGACCAGATCTCGCCCAAGGGCATGGTGGAGGCGTCCCTGCTGCCCGGCTGGACGCGCACGCACGTCGCGATGCACGTGGTGCACAACGCCGAGGGCTTCATGCGGCTGCTGGACTGGGCCCGCACCGGTGTGGAGAACCCCATGTACCCCTCGCGCGAGGCCCGCGACCAGGAGATCATCGACTCGGTGGCACACACGAGCGGCGAGGACGCGATCGCGATCGCGCACGAGGTCGTCGAGGAGCTCGACGAGTCGCTTGCCCAGATGACCTCGGAGACCTGGGCCAGCCCGCTGGTGTCCGGACGGGGCGACGACATCATCGCCGCCGACATCCCGTGGTTGCGCGCGCGTGAGGCCTTCATCCACGCCCTCGACCTGGGCATCGGTGCGACCGCGCTGGACTTCCCCGCGACCGTCGTCGACCGCCTGCTCGACTCGGTTCCGGGCATCTGGGAGAAGAAGGGCGTCAGCACCCACTACGAGCTGGAGTTCCTCGACCGCGACGCGGGCCGCACCATCCGCACGGGCGAGCCGACCGACGAGCCCATCGTGGTCCAGGGCGAGGCCGCCGAGGTCCTCTCCTACCTCATGGGACGCGGCTGGCCCCGCTCCACCGCGGACGACCGCCGCAAGGGGATCCGCGGCGGCACCGCCCACGACCTCCCCACGCCGCCCAGCTGGCTCTGAG
>DWZY01000029.1 GCA_019117325.1 Candidatus Brevibacterium intestinigallinarum | reverse complement strand
GGCTCGTTGTTGAAACCTGTCATGTGACGGTTGGCTCTTCCGTGGGGTGCACCGGTCGATTCCGAGTATAGGGATGGCGTGGTGCGCCGAGGAGATCAGGCGGGTGCGGCCGCCGCGTGGACCGCCTGGTCCTCGTGTCCGGCAGCGAGGTGGGCCAGCGACTGGCACAGCACACAAACATCATCGAGGCCGCGCAGGCCGCCGGACACCTCTTCGGTGCGGCGGGAGACGCCCGGGTCAACGGTGCGGCACGCCGCGACTTCAGCACGGACCCGCAGGGCCTCATCGGTCGCCCGACAACCGGGGGCCGTGGAGGCGCTCAAGTGCTGACGTCGACAGAGCTGACGCCGAGAGGGCCGACGGCGAATCGGCCGTGGTCACCCGGTCCGGCTGAGGACGCACGAAGACCCGCACCCTTTACGGGATGCGGGTCTTCTGCATTCAGAAGTTCAGAGGGCAAGCCTCGGAGGAGCGGACCTCAGAGGAGCGGACCTTCACGGGCGAGAGCCTCAGAGGTGCGACCCTCAGCGGGTGCGCGCGCCGGCCTGTGCGGAGCGCTGGCCACCGCGACGTCCGCGGCTGCCGCGTCCACCCGGGCCGCCCTGACCGCGGCCCGACTGGTTGCCCTGGCCCTGGCCACGACCGCCCTGTCCGCGGGACTGTCCGCCCTGATCGGAGCGCGAACTCTGGCCGGCGCGGGACTCCTGCCCGGAACCCTGGCCCTGACCCTGACCACCGCGACCACGGCCTCGGCCGCGTCCGCCCTGGCCACCCTGGCCGCCGCGACCGCCCTGGCCACGACCACCCTGGCCACGGCCGCCCTGCTGCTGCGGCTGTGCCGGAGGCGCGGGCTCGACGTGGGGAGCGACCTCGCCCACGAGACGGGCGACCTCGGCGGATTCCGGGGTGACGGTCACGGGGGTGACCTTCACCTTCGCCTTGCGCAGGAGGACCTGGGTGTCCTTGCGCTGCTCCGGCAGCATGATCGTGACGACGTCACCGGCGCTGCCGGCGCGCGCGGTGCGGCCGGAGCGGTGGAGGTAGGCCTTGTGCTCGGCCGGCGGGTCGACGTGGACGACCAGCTCGACATCATCGACGTGCACGCCGCGTGCCGCGACGTCCGTCGCGACGAGCACGCGCACGCGGCCCTCGCCGAACGCCGCGAGGTTCCGGTCGCGCTGCGCCTGGGACAGGTTGCCGTGCAGGTCGACGGCGGGGATGCCCTGGGCCGTCAGCTGCTTCGCGAACCGCTTCGACTGGTGCTTCGTGCGTGTGAAGAGGATGCGGCGTCCCGTGCCGGAGGCCAGCACCCGGACGAGCTCCTTCTTGTCGTCGTTCGAGACCTCGAAGACGTGGTGGGTCATCTGGCTGACGTGCGACTCGGGTGCATCGACCGAGTGCATGACCTCGTTGTGGAGGAACCGCCGCACCAGCTTGTCCACGCCGTTGTCCAGGGTCGCGGAGAAGAAGAGGCGCTGTCCGTCCTCGGGGGTCTTCGCCAGGATGCGGGTGACGCCGGGGAGGAAGCCCAGGTCGGCCATGTGGTCGGCCTCGTCGAGGATCGCGATCTCCACGGCGTCCAGGGTGAGGGCCCGCTGCTGGAGCAGGTCCTCGAGGCGGCCGGGGCACGCGACGACGATGTCGACGCCGCGCTGCAGCGCGTTGGTCTGTCGGTTCTGGCTCACACCGCCGAAGATCGTCGTGGTCCGCAGGCCGTACGCCTGGGCCAGCGGGCTGATGACGGCGTCGATCTGCGTCGCGAGCTCACGGGTGGGGGCCAGGATGAGGCCGCGCGGGCGCGTGGGCAGGTTCGCGGCGTCGCGGGTGGCACCCAGGCGGGCGACCATGGGGATGGAGAACGCCAGTGTCTTGCCGGAGCCGGTCTTGCCGCGGCCCAGGACGTCGCGGCCGGCGAGGGTGTCGGGCAGGGTGTCCTGCTGGATGGGGAAGGCATCGACCTTGCCGTCCGCCGCGAGGACGCGCGCGATCGGGGCGGGAACGCCCAGCTGCGCGAACGTGGTCGGGGCGGAGGAGGACTGCGAAGCGGTGATGGTTCGACCTTTCGAAGTGCCGGGGCACGGCGGGGCATCGACGATGCGGAAGGGCCATGCGTGGCAGGGGCGGGCGCACCGGTCGGTGGGCTCGTTCGCCGCTGTGGAGGTGCTTCGGAAACAGGAGCCGGCAGTGCCCGAGGTCAGCCCGTGCGCCTGTGGAGGCGGGGCCCGCTGGGGCAGTGCGTGCGGCTCGAATGCGAGGCGTCCGAACGACGCAGGGAACCCGTCGCCGGGTTCACCAGAGTCCCACTGTACCGGAGAAGTCCGCCGAGGCCGTCATCAGCGGGTGCACAGGTGCGCCTGCCAGCCCAGCCCCTCACATCACAGCAGCGTCCGGATCCACTCCCGAGTCAGCGCCGGGTCGATGACGTCGTCGATCTCGAAGAGCATCGCGGCGTTCATCGCCCGCCCCTGCGCGTAGAGCTCGTCGACCAGCCGGGACTCCTCGGCAACCCGCTCCGCCTCATCCTCGATCGCCGCGAGCTCCTTCGCGTACCCCAGGCGCACCGCACCCTCGAGCCCCATCGGCCCCAGTTCGCCGCTGGGCCACGCGACCGTGAACTGCGGCGCCTCCGCACTGCCGGCCATCATCGCCATCGCGCCCAGGCCGTAGCCCTTGCGGATGACGACCGCCCCGAACGGCACCGAGAGCGCCGCCCCCGCCACGAACAGGTCCCCGAACGCGCGCACGCCTGGCTCCAGCTCGGCTTCCGGCCCCACGATGAAGCCCGGCGTATCGACGAAGGACACGACCGGGATTCCGTGGTCCTGCGCCAGCCGCAGGTGCTGGGTCATCGTCCGCGCCGCGTCGACGTCGATCGCCCCGCCCAGGTGGTGGTTGTCGTTCGCGATGAGCGCGAACGGCCGCCCGTCGAGCCGGCCGAACCCCGTGATCGCGCCCGCCCCGAACCCGGCCCGCACCTCCGTGAAGGTGCCCGGGTCCACGACCGCCTCGATCGCCGTCCGCATCGAGAAGGCCCGCAGCCGGTCCGCGGGCACGGCGGTGCGCGCGGCCTCGGCGAGGGAAGCGTCGACGTCGCCCACCGAGGCCGCACCCACCTCCCCGCGCACCGCCCCCACCAGCGCAGACAGTGCCTCTTTCACGTGCGCGACCGCGTCCGCCTCGTCGTCGGCGAGGATGTCGATGTTCCCGTTGGCCAGGTGGACGGGCGCGGGGCCGATGTCCTCGGGCCGATGCCGACCCAGTCCGCCGCCCTCGATCATCGCGGGCCCGCCCATGCCCAGATTGACCTCCGGAGTCGCGATGATGAGGTCGCACACCCCCGCCAGGGCCGCGTTGCCCGCGAACGTCCGCCCCGACACGACGGAGATGAGCGGCACCCGCCCCCGCAGCCGAGCCAGCGACGCGAACGTCTCCACCCCCAGCCCGATCGACGGCGCCCGGTCCGTGTCGCCCGGCCGTCCGCCGCCGCCCTCCGCGAAGAGGACGAGCGGCACACCGCGACGCTCCGCCAGCTGGATGAGCCGATCCGTTTTCTTGTGGTTGCGCGAGCCCTGCGTGCCCGCCAGCACCGAGTAGTCGTAGCTCATGACGACGACCTCGCGCCCCTCGACGGTCGCGGTCCCGCCCAGCAGCCCATCGCCCGAGGTCCGCCGGATCAGCTCCTCCACACTGCGCCGCTGCGTCTGCGCGGCGATGATGAGCGGCCCGTACTCCACGAAGCTGCCGGGATCGACGAGGTCCGCGATGTTCTCCCGCGCCGTCCGCCGCCCGCGCGCCCGGATTGACTCCAGCTGGTCCTCGCGCGCGTCGTCGAGGACGGCCGCGTGCCGCTCCTGGACCTCCGCGACGCCGGGGTGCGGCTCGTGCGCGTCCGTCTCCGCACCCGCCTCGCCCGTCACCGAGGACAGGACCGCCAGCGGCGTCCCCGCGGGGACGGAATCGCCCACGGCCACGAGGTGCCGGACGCGCCCGGCCGCCGGCCCCGGCACCGGATGGTGCATCTTCATCGCCTCGAGCAGCACGTACTCGCGCGGATCCTCGCCCACCCCGATGACCGTGCCCGTCAGTGGCGCACGCAGCAGCTCCTCGCCCGGGGCCAGGTCGGGCTCCGCCGAGGCCGCCCCCAGTCCCGCTGCGCTGGCACCCGCCGCGGTGCCGGCCTCGCGCTCCGCACGATCCGCCGTGTCGATCTCGCGCGCTCGCTGGACGATCTCCTGCACCCGCTCGTCGAAGGACGTCGTCGTCTCCTCGCCGGGGTTCAGCACCTCGCCGATCGCCCGCAGCAGGCCGACCGTCGTGTCGAGGCCGCTGATCGAGGTCTCGCGCAGGGCTCGGTCGCCGGCACGCAGCGCGGCCGCGAGCGTGGGGCCCTGCACGATGATCTTCCCCAGGAGCGAGTCGAACGAGCCCGTCACCCGACTGCCCGCCTCGACCCACGTATCGACGCGGACACCCGGACCCGTGGGCCAGCGGACCGCAGTCGCGGTCCCGACGCTGGGCGACGGATCGCCCTGCTCACCGACATTCTCCGCCGCGACCCGCAGCTGCACGGCGAAGCCCCGCGGCGCGCTCGCCGAACCCAGTGCGCCCGCCTCGCCCAGGGCTGCGTCGAGCTGGCAGTCGACGAGGTCGAGGCCCGTCACCTGCTCGGTCACCGTGTGCTCGACCTGGATGCGGGGGTTCACCTCGAGGAGGACATGGTCCTCGCCGGTCACCAGGAACTCGACCGTTGCCAGAGACGCATAGCCCGCGGACGCACACAGCCGCTGCGCATCCGCGTGGAGGCGGGCGCGCAGATCGTCGCTCAGGTGCGGGGCGGGCGCGATCTCGACGAGCTTCTGCCGCCTGCGCTGGATCGAGCAGTCCCGATCGCCCAGCACGACGACGCCGTCGGCGGTTCCCAGGACCTGGACCTCGATGTGGCGGGCGCCGGTGATGAGGGCCTCGGCGACGATGCGGTCGTCGCCGAACCCGGCCCGAGCCTCGGCGGCGCACGTGGTCAGTGCGCGCTCCAGCTCATCCGGATCGGTCACGAACCGGATCCCGCGGCCGCCACCCCCGGCGACGGCCTTGATCGCGATACCGTCCGGGTGTTCGGCCAGCAGCTGGCGGACGGCTGACAGGGCGCTGTCTGGATCTGCCACCTCCAGCAGCTCGGTCGCGGCGGGGACGGGGACGCCCAGTTCCACGGCTCGCTGCCGGGTCGCGCGCTTGTCGCCGAACAGGGCGAGCGCCTCCGGTGAGGGGCCCACCCAGGTGAGTCCGGCCTCGGCGCACAGCTGCGCCAGGTGCGCGGACTCCGCGAGGAACCCATACCCGGGGTGCACGAGCTGGGCCTTGGCGGCCGCAGCGGCGGCGACGACGGCCTCGGCGTCCAGGTAGGCGGCGGCACCGCGGCCGGGCAGGGTGACGACCTCGTCGGCCAGCTGCACGTGCAGGCCGGCGGCCGCGCCCAGGGCCTCCTCGTCGGTGGAGCGGACGGCGACGGCGGTGAGCCCCCGCGCCTGGGCGGTGCGGATGATCCGCACGGCGATCTCGCCGCGGTTGGCGATGAGGAGGGTGCGCGGGGCGGTGTCCATCGGGGTGATCAGGCTCCTGGGAGAGGGGTGGGCGTGAGGTGCTGGGCGATGAGCTCGGTCTTGCGGATCTTGCCGGTCGCGGTCATGGGCATGGCGTCGACGAAGACGAACTCGGGGACCTTGAAGACGGCCATGTTCTCCTTCGCCCATGCGGTGAGCGCGTCCGCGTCCGGAGTGCTGCCGGGGGAGGGGATGACGAAGGCGACCGGTACCTGGCCCTTCGCCGCGTCTTCGCGGGGTGCGACGGCCACGGTGCCCACGTCCGGGTGGGCGCGCAGAAGCGCCTCGACGTCGGACGGGAAGACGCTCATGCCGTTGACCTTGATCATCTCCTTGGTCCTGGCCAGGTACGTGAGCGCGCCGACCTCGTCGAAGCGACCCGTGTCGCCCGTCCGCAGCCACCCGTCGATGAGTGACTCCGCCGTCGCGCGCTCGTTCTGCCAGTACCCGGTCATGACCGACGGCGACTGGACGAGGGTCTCGCCCTCCTGCCCCACTGGCACCGGCTGCAGGTCGACGTCGACGATGACGATCCGCGTGCCGGGGACGGGGAAGCCGCAGTAGACCGGCTCGGCGGACAGATCGCGGTCGTTCTCCTGCAGGCCCAGCGTGAACGTGTCCGAGGTATGGGTCTCCGTCATCCCGAACGACGACTCCCGCAGCGTCACGCCGGTGAGCTCGCGCCACTGCTGCCGCAGCTGGGTGTCGAGCTTCCGGACGAAGGAGACGGCCTGGCACTGCGCGAGCGACGAGAGGTCCGGATCCGGCACCTCGCCGGACTCGATGAGGTCCAGGAGCTCGACGTACCCGTCGGCCGGCGAGACGAGACGGGTGACGCGGCGCTGCGCGATCGTCTCGAGGGCGACGCGCGGGTGCCAGCGGTTCAGGATCGCGACCTCGCCGCCGGAGTAGAGCGGCAGCAGCAGGCACAGGTTCTGCCCCGCGATCCAGAACATGGGCAGGAAGCCCAGGGAGACATCCGGTGCGGCGTCGTCCTCGACCGCCGCGGTCCCCATCCCGGCCAGCGCGGAGGCCGCGGTGTAGGCCATGTGCCCGATCGTGTGCTCGCACCCCTTGGGCCGGCCCGTCGTGCCGCCGGTGTAGTTGAGGGCGGCGAGCCGGTCGGACTCGACCGGGACCGGTGGGGCTGGATCGGCGGCGAGGACGGCGGCCCAGTCCCCGGCCTCGGCGGCGGTGGGAACCGGCATCGGCAGGCCTCTGGTGGGGGCCGGCGCGCCCGGCTCCAGGAACACAGCGGCGGGGTCCGTCCAGGTGACCTGCACGCTGGTCTCGAGCTGGGGGAGCGCGGCGTTCACGATGTCGCGCAGGCCCGTCTGGGCGATGAGGTGCACCGC
>DWZY01000291.1 GCA_019117325.1 Candidatus Brevibacterium intestinigallinarum | reverse complement strand
CTTCGACCAGGACCCGGGGGAGGCGCTCGCATACGCGTACGACATCGTGTGCAACGGCAACGAGATCGGTGGCGGCTCGATCCGCATCCACTCCCGCGAGGTGCAGGAGCGCGTCTTCGGCGTCATGGGGATCTCGGAGGAGGACGCGCAGGAGAAGTTCGGCTTCCTGCTCGAGGCCTTCAAGTTCGGCGCCCCGCCCCACGGCGGCATCGCGTTCGGCTGGGACCGGATCGTCGCCCTGCTGTCCGGCGCGGAGTCCATCCGCGACGTCATCGCGTTCCCCAAGTCCGGCGGCGGGTACGACCCGCTGACGGACGCCCCCGCACCCATCACGGACGCGCAGCGCGCTGAGGCGGGGGTCGACCATGTGGCCGACGACGAGGACGCCGCGGAGGAGGTCTCCTCCTGACGGCGGACCTGTTCAGCGACGCGCCGGAGGCCAGCGGGGCACTGGACCCCCTGGCCGTCCGGATGCGTCCGCGCACGCTCGACGAGGTGCTGGGGCAGGACCACCTCACGTTCCCCGGCTCGCCACTGAGGCAGCTCGTCGAGGCCCGCTCGGACGCGCGGACGGGCCCTGCCTCCATCATGCTGTGGGGCCCGCCCGGCGTCGGCAAGACGACCCTGGCCCACGTGATCTCGCACGCCGAGGGGCGCAGCTTCGTCGAGCTGTCCGCGATCACGGCGGGGGTGCGCGATGTCCGCCAGGTCGTCGAGACCGCCCGGCGCGAGCGCGAGATGAGCGGCCGCACGACGGTCCTGTTCCTCGACGAGATCCACCGCTTCACGAAGGCGCAGCAGGACGCGCTCCTGCCCGCAGTCGAGAACCGCCTCGTCGTCCTCGTCGCCGCGACGACGGAGAACCCCAGCTTCTCCGTCATCGCACCGCTGCTGTCGCGGTCGCTCCTCCTGACGCTCAAGCCGCTCACGGATGAGGCGATCGGCGGCCTGCTGGACCGCGCGGTCAGTGATCCGCGGGGCCTGGCCGGCGAGTTCGCACTCGAGGACGACGCGCGGGCGATGATCGTGCGGGTGGCCGGAGCGGACGCGCGTCGCTCGCTCACGGTGCTCGAGGCCGCTGCCGGGATCGCCCGCGCACGGGTCGGTGCGACGGACGAGGAAGGTGCCGAGGCCGGCGCAGACGACGGCGCCGAGGTCGAGGCCGGCTCTGCGACGGGCGGACCGGTGCACATCTCCGAGGACGATGTGGCCGAGGCCAGCGCCGAGGCGGTGCTGCGCTACGACCGCGACGGCGACCAGCACTACGACGTCGTCTCCGCGTTCATCAAGTCGATCCGCGGATCGGACCCGGACGCGGCCCTCCACTACCTGGCACGCATGATCGTCGCGGGGGAGGACCCCCGCTTCATCTGCCGCCGAGTGGTCATCTCCGCCGCCGAAGACGTGGGGATGGCCGACCCGAACGCGCTCACCGTCGCGGTGTCCGCGCATCAGGCGGTCGAGCGGATCGGGATGCCCGAGGGGCGGATCCCGCTGGCGGAGGCCGTCGTCTACCTCGCGACCGCGCCCAAGTCGCCCGCCTCCTACAAAGCGCTCGACGCCGCGATCGCGGATGTGAAGGCGGGCCGGGCGGGACAGGTGCCCCTGCACCTGCGGGACGCGCACTACCCCGGTGCCAAGGGCCTCGGGCACGGCGAGGGGTACCTCTACTCGCACGACTGGCCCTACGGCGTGTCGCCCCAGGAGTACCTGCCGGAGACGCTCACCGGGACCACGTACTACCAGCCCACCGCCAACGGGGCGGAAGCGCGCATGGCGGAGCGCCTCGCGTCGCTCGAGCGGCTGCGCCGCGGCGAGCAGGCGTGATAGAGTTGTTCGTTGCTGTGCCTCGTGACGAGGCGGTCGGGCGGAATCGGACTCGCGATCCCGCCCCTCTTTCCCGTTCGGAGGGAAACAGTGGTCCGGCTCCCCGGCGAGTCCACCGGCCCGGACGCTGATCACGAAGAAAGGCAGAACCATGACTGCTCCTGCACGTCATCGCCGCCAGGTGCGCCTCTCGCGCGCACTGGGCATCCCGCTGACCCCCAAGGCGGAGAAGTACTTCGAGCGCCGTCCGTACCCCCCGGGCGAGCACGGCCGCGCACGTCGCCGCAACGACTCGGACTACTCGGTCCGACTCAAGGAGAAGCAGCGCCTGCGCGCCCAGTACGGCATCCGCGAGGCGCAGATGCTCGCGACCTACAAGGAGGCCAAGCGCCTCCCGGGTCTGACCGGTGAGAACATCGTCGAGCTCCTCGAGATGCGCCTGGACGCACTCGTCCTGCGCTCCGGCTTCGCGCGCACGATCGCGCAGGCCCGCCAGATCGTCGTCCACCGCCACATCATGGTCGACGGCCAGCTGGTCGATCGTCCGTCCTTCCGCGTGAAGGAGGGGCAGATGATCCACGTGAAGCCCCGCTCCGCGTCGATGGACCCCTTCCAGGTCGCCGCTGCCGGCGCGCACCGCGATGTGCTGCCGACCCTGCCCGGCTACCTGAAGGTCGATCTCGAGGCCCTGCAGGCGACGCTGCTGCGCCGCCCCAAGCGCTCCGAGGTGCCGGTGACCGCTGACGTCCAGCTGGTCGTCGAGCACTACTCGCGCTGATCGGTCCGCACGGACCCACGCGCTGACGGGCCGTCTGACACCCCCACGGGGTGTGAGGCGGCCCGCCGCCATTCATCTCTCCACTATGCTGTGAGGCGGTTCGTCGAGCAGAGGCGGTCCGCCGCACGAAAGGATGTCACCCGGATGAGGACAGCAGAGATCAGGGAGCGCTGGCTCGCGTTCTTCGAGGAGAACGGCCACACAGTGGTCCCGTCGGCGTCGGTCATCAGCTCCGACCCCTCGATCCTGTTCAACATCGCCGGGATGGTGCAGTTCATCCCGTTCCTGACCGGCCGCGAGCCCGCGCCGTACCCGCGGGCCACGAGCGTCCAGAAGTGCGTGCGCACCCAGGACATCGAAGAGGTCGGCAAGACGACCCGCCACGGCACGTTCTTCCAGATGAACGGCAACTTCTCCTTCGGCGACTACTTCAAGGCCGACGCGATCCGCTTCGCGTGGCAGCTGCTCACGCGGCCGGAGGCCGAGGGCGGCCTGGGCTTCGATCCGGAACGGCTCTGGACGACCGTCCACCGCGAGGACGCGGAGACCGTCGACCTGTGGCTCGAGCACACGTCCGTCCCGCGCGAGCGGATCCAGTTCCGCGGCAGTGAGGACAACTTCTGGCACACCGGCCAGCCCGGCCCGGGCGGCTACTGCTCGGAGATCTACTTCGACCGCGGACCCGCCTACGGCGCCGAGGGCGGTCCGGAGGCCGACGAGGACCGCTACATCGAGATCTGGAACCTCGTCTTCATGGAGTTCGAGCTCTCCGCCGTGCGGTCGAAGACGGACTTCGACATCAAGGGCGAGCTGCCCGCGAAGAACATCGACACCGGCATGGGCCTCGAGCGCGTCGCCTTCCTCAAGCAGGGCGTCGAGAACATGTACGAGATCGACGAGGTCTACCCCGTCATCGACGAGGCCTCCCGCCTGTCCGGCCGTGCGTACGGGGATCGCGAGGAGGACGACGTCCGCATGCGGGTCGTGGCCGACCACGTCCGCTCCGCCCTCGTCATCATCGGCGACGGCGTGCGTCCCGGGAACGAGGGGCGCGGCTACATCCTGCGCCGCCTGCTGCGCCGTGCGGTCCGCGCGATGCGCCTCCTGGGCGTCACAGAGCCGGTCCTGCCGCACCTGCTGCCGCGGTCGATGGAGGTCATGAGCGCCTCGTACCCGGAGCTCGAGCGCGACTTCGACCGGATCTCCCGCATCGCGTACGCGGAGGAGACGGCGTTCCTGCGCACCCTCGAATCCGGCACCGCCCTGCTGACCGGCGCGGTGGACCGGGCCGGTGAGGGCGGCTCGCTGTCCGGCGACATCGCCTTCGCCCTCCACGACACGCACGGCTTCCCGATCGACCTCACCCTCGAGATGGCCGCCGAGCACGGGGTGAGCGTCGACGAGGAGGGCTTCCGCACCCTCATGCAGGAGCAGCGCGACCGGGCCCGGGCGGATGCACACTCGAAGAAGGGCGGCGGCGCCGACCTGAGTGCGTACTCCCGCCTCCTGGACGAGGGCTCGACTGAGTTCGTGGGCTATGACGCCCTCACCGCCGACTCGCGGATCCGCGGCCTCGTCGCGGACGGTGCGAGCGTCGAGACGGCGCAGCCGGGCGACACGGTCGACCTCGTGCTCGACGTGACGCCGTTCTACGCGGAGTCCGGCGGCCAGCGCGCTGACCGCGGCCTCATTCGCGGCGACGGGTTCACCGCGCGCGTCCTTGACGTGCAGGCGCCCGTCAAGGGCCTGCCCGCGCACCGGGTCGAGGTCCTCGAGGGATCGATCGCCGCGGGCGCGGACGTGTCCGCCGAGGTCGATCCCGGGCACCGCTTCGCCGCAGCCCAGGCGCACTCCGCGACCCACCTCGTCCACTCCGCGCTGCGGACCGTCCTGGGCCCGCACGCGGTGCAGGCCGGCTCGCTCAACCAGCCCGGCTACATGAGGTTCGACTACGCTTTCCCGGACGCGCTCACGCCCGCCCTGCGGGCGGAGATCGAGGATGCGGCGAACATCGCCGTCCGCGACGACTTCGAGGTCAGCTACGAGTACCTGCCGCTCGAGGACGCGAAGCGCTCCGGCGCACTCGCGCTGTTCGGCGAGAAGTACCCCTCCGTCGTCCGCGTCGTCGACATCGGCGGCCCCTTCTCGCGCGAGCTGTGCGGCGGCACCCACATCGGCCGCACCGCGCAGGTGGGACCCATCTCCCTGCTGTCCGAGGCGTCGATCGGGTCCGGCACGCGGCGCATCGAGGCCGCCGTGGGGCTTGAGGCATTCCGCGGGCTCGCGAAGGAGAGAACCATTCTCCACTCGCTCTCGGAGATGCTCAAGGTGCCAGGCGCAGACGTGCCGCAGCGCGTCGAGGGCCTCCTCGCACGCCTCAAGGAGGCGGAGAAGACGATCGCCGACCTCGCCCGCGAGCGCGTCCTCGCCGCGGCCGCGGATGCGGTCTCCGGCGCCCGGGACATCGCCGGCATCCGGTTCTCCGCGACGCAGCTGGGCGAGGTGTCCGACGCGGGCGACGTGCGCAGCTTCGTGACCGACGTCCGCAACAGGATCGAGGCGGATGCGGTCGTCGTCGCCGCGGTGGGCACCGTGAACGGCAAGCCCAGCGTCGTCGTCGCCGCGGACGCGGGCGCCCAGGCGCGCGGTCTGCGGGCCGGCGACCTCGTTCGGTCCGCGTGCCAGGAGCTGGGCGGCGGGGGCGGCGGCAAGCCGGACCTCGCCCAGGGCGGCGGGCAGGACGCCAGCCGGAGCGCTCAGGCCCTCGACGCGGTCGCGGCTGCGATCGCCGGGTCATGACCGGATTCCGCCGCGGTCGGCGGCTCGCACTCGACGTGGGCAGCGTCCGCGTCGGGGCGGCGATCTGCGACCCCGACGGGATCCTCGCGACACCGATCGACCACGTGCGCCGCGATGAGGACACCGCGGCGATCACCCGCATCCGCGACCTCGTCGAGGAGCACGACGCGATCGAGATCGTGGCGGGCAGGCCGCGCTCGTTGGACGGGGCCGACCATGGCGCCGTCGACGCGGCGCTCACGTTCCTCCGCGCCCTCGCGGCGCGGGTGAGCGTGCCGATCCGGCTCGTCGACGAGCGGTTCACGACCGTGCAGGCCCACAGCGTCCTGCAGTCGGCCGGACGCTCGTCGAAGCAGCGGAGGGAGCGGGTCGACTCCGTCGCCGCGGTCCTCATCCTGCAGACGGCGCTGGATCTGGAGAAGAGCAGCGGAACCCCCGCCGGAACCATCCTCGACCGGGAGGTCTGAGCACACATGGACGACAGGGACTCACGGAGCCCGCTCGACAGCGCCGGCGCACCCCCGCTCTCGCGGGCGGAGAAGCGCGCGCAGGCCCGCCGCCGGATGATGCGCCGGCGCCGGACGACGACGATCGTCGTCGCCGCACTGCTGGTGCTGGGGATCGGCGGCGCGATCGCCGTGTCCGTCACGTCGGGGATCGTCCAGGACGTCCTGGGCCGCAGCGACGACTACGAGGGCGAGGGCACGGAGCCCGTCTCCGTCGAGATCCTGCCCGGCACCTCCGTCACGCAGATCGCCAACCAGCTCGTCGAGGAGGACGTCATCAAGTCCTCGCGCCCCTTCATCAGGGAGGTCGAGGAGCGGGAGGTCTCGCTGCTGGCGCAGACCTACAGCCTGCGGAAGCAGATGAGCGCGGCCGCTGCGGTCGAGGCGATGGTGAACCCCGAGGCCGCACCCCAGGTGGTCATCCCGGAGGGCTTCGCCCTGCCGCAGATCGAGGCGCGGATGATCGAGTCCGGCATGGCCGAGGACGAGGTCGTCGCGGCGCTGGAGGACCGGACCCCCTCCGACTACGGCCTCGACGTCGACGCCCCCAGCCTCGAGGGCTACCTCTTCCCTGCCACGTACGATCTGAACCCCGGCACCACTGCCGAAGACGTCGTCCAGATGATGGTCGACCGGACGGAGCACGAGCTCACGGACGCGGGCATCGACCTCGACGAGGCGAACGAGATCCTCACCCTCGCGAGCCTCGTGGAGATCGAGTCCCCCGCGGACGAAGAGGTCCGCCGGAAGGTGGCACGCGTCTTCCTCAACCGCACGGGCGACGACTCGGAGACGAACGGGCTCCTCCAGTCGGATGCGACCATCGCCTACATCCACGGCGCCCGCGACGACCTCACGACGACGGCCGAGGAGCGCGCGGACGACAACCCGTACAACACGTACATGCACCCGGGCCTCCCGCCGGGCCCCATCAACTCGCCCGGCCGCAGCGCGGTCGATGCGGCGATGGATCCCGCAGACGGCGACTGGCAGTTCTTCGTCGCGGTCGACCCCAGCACCGGCGAGACGAAGTTCGCCAACACCTACGACAAGCACCTGGAGAACGTCGAGGAGTACCGGGCGTGGCTGCGCGAGCGCAGCGGTGGCTCAGGAGACGGAGGCGGCTCCGATGACGGCTGAGGCGCCCTGCTTCGCGGTCCTCGGATCGCCGATCGCCCACTCGCTCTCGCCCCTGCTGCACCGCGCCGCGGCCGCCGCCGTGGGGATCGCGCCCTTCTCCTACGATCGGATCGAGACGACGGAGGACGGTCTCGCCGCTCTCCTGGACTCGCGTGCGGATCTGCGGGGGCTGTCACTCACGATGCCGCTCAAGCAGCGCCTCATCCGCCTCGCGCGGGAGCGCGGGTGGACCGTCGATGCGGACGCGGAGGCGACCGGGGCCGGCAACACGCTCCTGCGCCCGGTGGACGGGCCCGTCGAGGTCCTCAACACGGACGTGACCGGGATCGTCGCGGCGGTCCACGAGGGACTGGCGGCGGCAGCGGCGGAGTCCGCACCGTGGTCGGACGAGGCGGACATCCTGGGCGCCGGAGCCACCGCGGCGTCCGCCATCACGGCGGCCTCCCGGCTGGGTGTCACGCGCGTGCGCCTCTTCGTGCGCGATCGGACCCGCGCCGGTTCGGCCCGTGCCGTCGCGCAGTCGCTGGGCCTCGACGCGGTCGTCGCAGATCTGCCCGACTGGGTGCCCGGGGAACGGGGCCTCACCCTCTCGACCCTGCCCGCGGGAGCGCTCGACGCCGCGCGCGTCGCCCTGCCCGGACGGATCGACGCCCTCATCCTGGATGCGGCATATGCGCCCGAGGCCGCGGCGCTCCAGGACGCACTCACCGCACGCGGCGCACTCGTCGTGGACGGCAGCCGCATGCTGCTCCACCAGGCAGTGGCGCAGCACGTCCGCTTCGCAGTTCTCGCGGGCCTCGACCCCTCCGCCGCGCACCGGGCAGAGCCCGTCATCCTCGCGGCGATGGACACAGCACTCGCGGAGGCCTGATCGTGCTGGCGGGCGCGGCGATCCTCGTCGCCCTGCCCGTGTGCGCCGTGCTCCTGCGCCTCCTCCCGCTCGTCGTCGCGGACGAGGCGGGCCTGCGCCTGCTCCGTCCGGCGGGCTCCCCGCCCGGGCACACGCGACTGAGGACAGCCGCGCTGCTGATCGGCACGGTCCCGCTCGCCGCCTGCGCACCGCTGGTCATCCCGCCCGGCACGGCGGGGACCGCCGTGCTGCTGGCCGCCGGCTGGGGCGCCGCAGCGGGCGCTTCGCCCCTGCTGGCCCGGATCGACCTGCGCATCCGGCGCCTGCCCGACCGCATCGTCCTGCCGCTCGTGGCGCTCACCGCAGTCCTGTGGCTCTGCGTGCTCCTCCTCGCCCCCGGCACACCGGCTTCCGCCGCGGCGGGTGCGGCCCTGCTCCTGGGACCCGCGTGCGGCGCCGCGGTCCTGCTCGTGTCCCTGCTGGGCGGGCGCGGGCGCGGCCTCGCGATCGGCCTGGGCGACGTGAAGCTCGCGGTCCTCCTGGGCCTGCTCGCGGGTCTGGTGGGCGTGAGCGGCGTGCTCGCGGCGTTCGTCATCGCACAGGTCTCCGCCGTCGTCGAGGCGCTCTGGCGGCTCCTCGTCCGGCGGGAGGGCAGGGGAGCACGGCTGGCCTACGGTCCGCACCTCCTCCTCGGCATGTGGGCCGGGCCGGTGGCGGTCGCCGCGCTTGGGTAGACTCCCAAGAATGTTGCGTTGGCTTACAGCAGGCGAGTCCCACGGTGAGGCGCTCGTCGGAATCCTCGAGGGCGTTCCCGCCCATGTCCCCCTCACGCGCGCGGACGTCGCGGCCGCGCTGGCCCGCCGCCGGCTGGGCTATGGGCGCGGCGCCCGCATGAAGTTCGAGGCGGACGAGATCCGCTTCCTGGGCGGCGTCCGCCACGGCCGCACGATGGGCGGGCCCGTCGCGATCGAGGTGGGCAACACGGAGTGGCCCAAGTGGGATCGCGTCATGAGCCCGGACCCGATCGACCCCGCCGAGCTCGAGGGCATGGCCCGCGCCGCGAAGCTGACCCGACCGCGCCCCGGCCACGCGGACTTCGTCGGCATGCAGAAGTACGGCTTCGACGAGTCCCGCCCCGTGCTCGAGCGCGCGTCCGCTCGCGAGACGGCCACGCGCGTGGCCCTCGGCACCGTCGCGCAGCAGCTCCTGGGCGAGCTGGGAGTCCGGCTCGTGTCCCACACGACCGCGATCGGTCCGGTCACCGCGGAGCGGGACGCACCGCTGCCCGGTGCGGACGACGTGGCCGCACTGGACGCGGATCCCATGCGCTGCTTCGACCCGCAGCTGTCCGAGCGGATGGTGGCGGAGGTCGATGACGCGCGCCGGGCCGGTGACACCCTGGGCGGCGTCGTCGAGGTCATCGCGTGGGGCATGCCGCCGGGTGTCGGCTCGTACGTCCACAGCGACCGCCGACTGGACTCCCGCCTGGCCGGTGCGCTCATGGGCATCCAGGCGATCAAGGGCGTCGAGGTGGGTGACGGCTTCGAGACGACCCGGCGCCGTGGGTCCGAGGCGCACGACGAGATGCTGCCCGCTCCCGGCGGCATCCAGCGCGTCTCCGACCGGTCCGGCGGCATCGAGGGCGGCATGTCGACCGGCGGGCCGCTGCGGGTCCGTGCGGGCATGAAGCCCATCGCGACGGTGCCCCGGGCGCTGCGGACGGTCGATGTGTCGACCGGTGAGGCCGCGACCGCCAACCACCAGCGGTCGGACGTGTGCGCGGTGCCCGCCGCCGGTGTCGTGGCCGAGGCGATGGTCGCTCTCGTGCTCGCCCAGGCGGTGCTCGAGAAGTTCGGCGGCGACTCCGTCGCCGAGGTGCAGCGGAACATCCGCACGTACCTCGAGGCCCTGCCGCTGCGCGCGGAGTGAGGTGGCGGCGATGACACCGGGGGAGGAGCACCCGCTTCCCCGCCCCGTGCCGCCGCTGGACCCGACGCCCGCCTCGGGTGCCAGGATCGTCCTCGTGGGGCCCCCGGCCGCGGGGAAGTCGACGATCGGCCGCCTGCTGGCGGTCCGGCTGGGTCTGCCGCTCTACGACACGGACGCTCTCATCGTCGACGCGCACGGACCCATCCCGGACATCTTCGCGACGCGGGGGGAGGCCCGGTTCCGCGAGATCGAGCGCGAGGTCGTGAGGCGGACGCTGCGGCGGCTGCTCGACGAGCCGGCGGTCGTGTCGCTGGGCGGAGGCGCGATCCTCAACAGCGGCACCCGCGCGCAGCTGCGCCATCCGGCGCTCAAGGTCGTGGGCATCGACATCGACGCGGAGACGGCGGCTGTGCGCCTGCGCGGAGGATCCAGGCCCCTGCTCGCCGGCGACGACGATCCGGTCATCCGCTGGCAGTCGCTGGTCGATGAGCGGCGACCGCTCTACGACGGCGCCGCGACGATCACGGTGACGGCCGCGCACGGCCCGCCGTCGACGGTCGTCAACAGGATCGTCGACCAGCTGACGGGGCTGCAGCGCGCGGAGGAGTACGCGCGATACCAGGACCAGGAGACGCCCCCGCACGGGGGACACGACGACGGCCCCGCACGGGCCGAACGGAGGACGGACGCATGACGGAACGGACCACGCTCGAGATCACGGGAGAGACCGCCACGACGGTCGTCGTGGGCTCCGGCCTGCTGGGCGAGCTGCCGGGGCTGCTGGGAGGACGCGTCCGCCGGGTCCTCGTCATCCACCCCCGGGCCCTGCGCACGACGGGCGAGGGGGTGCGTGAGGAGCTCGCGGCCGCCGGCTTCGAGGCGGTGAGCGCGGAGATCCCGGACGCGGAGGAGGCGAAGCACCTCCAGGTCGCCGGGTTCTGCTGGCAGATCCTGGGCCAGTCGGACTTCACCCGCACGGATGCGATCGTGAATGTGGGCGGGGGCGCGGTCACGGACCTGGGCGGCTTCGTCGCTGCGACGTGGCTGCGCGGCATCCGCTACATCAACATCCCCACGACGGTGCTGGGCATGATCGACGCGGCGGTGGGCGGCAAGACCGCGATCAACACCTCCGAGGGCAAGAACCTCGTGGGCGCGTTCCACTCCCCGTCCGCCGTGCTCATCGACACGCAGACGCTCACGACCCTGCCGGACAACGAGCTGTTCACGGGACTCGCTGAGGCCGTCAAGTGCGGCTTCATCGCGGATCCGACGATCCTCGACCTCATCGAGGAGCACCCCCGGGAAGAACTCGCCCGCCACGACTCTCCGGTGCTGCGCGAGATCATCGAGCGCGCCGTGCGGGTCAAGGCGACGGTCGTCTCCTCCGACTTCCGGGAGTCGGGCACCCGCGAGGTGCTCAACTTCGGCCACACCCTGGCCCACGCGATCGAGCGGAACGAGCGCTACCAGTGGCGGCACGGCGCAGCCGTGGCCGTCGGCATGGTCTTCGCGGCGGAGCTGTCGACGACGCTGCGCAGCCTCGATCCCGCCGTGGTCGACCGGATGCGCACGGTCCTCGAGAAGCTGGGCCTGCCCGTCGGCTACCGCGGCGACCGCTGGCCGCAGCTGCTGGAGACCATGCGGCGGGACAAGAAGGCCCGGGGCACGATCCTCCGGTTCGTCCTGCTCGATGCGGTGGGTGCGCCCGTCGTGACGGAGGTGCCCGATGACGGCATCCTCTTCGCCGCATACCAGGAGATCGGCGAGCAGTCTCCCACGACCCGTCTGGGCCCCGTCTCGCTCTGAGCCCGCAGGCGTCCCGCGGGGGAGCCCGCGGCTTGCTAGACTCGACCCGCGCACGCGCGTCGACACGCACACGACAGAAGGACACGATCTGTGGCAACGACCAACGACCTGAAGAACGGCATGGTGCTGAACCTCGAGGGGCAGCTCTGGCAGGTGCAGGAGTTCCTGCACGTCAAGCCCGGCAAGGGACCGGCCTTCGTGCGCTCGAAGCTCAAGAACGTCCTGAGCGGCAAGATCATCGACAAGACGTTCAACGCCGGCACCAAGGTCGAGACCGCGACGGTCGACCGCCGCGACATGCAGTACCTCTACCACGACGGCACGGACTACGTCTTCATGGACCAGGAGGACTACGAGCAGGTGCCCCTGTCGGAGGCGCTCGTGGGCGATGCCGCGAACTACCTGCTGGAGAACCAGGTCGCGCAGGTCGCCTTCCACGAGGGGACCCCGCTGTCCGTCGAGCTGCCGGCCGCCGTCGAGCTCACGATCACGCACACGGAGCCCGGCCTGCAGGGTGACCGCTCCTCGGGCGGCACGAAGCCCGCGACGGTGGAGACCGGCCTGGAGATCCAGGTGCCGCTCTTCCTGGACGAGGGCGTCAAGGTCCGCGTCGACACCCGCACCGGCGATTACCTGGGCCGCGTCAAGGAGTGAGCGCGCGCACGCGCGCCCGCCGCAGGGCGCTGGAGCTCCTCTTCGAGTCCGAGGCGCGCGGGATCGACATCTCCGTCCTCGTCCCGCTGCGCTCCTCGGACCCGGACTATCCCATGAAGGCCTACGCCGTCCAGATCGTCGACGGCGTCACGGCCCACCTCGACGAGATCGACGAGCTGATCCGCACGTACGCGCGCGGCTGGTCGCTCGACCGCATGCCCGCGGTCGACCGCGCGATCCTCCGGATCGCGTCCTGGGAGATCCTGCACAACGACGAGATCGACGCGCCGGTCGCGATCAGCGAGGCGCAGTCCCTCGCGCAGGACTTCTCGACGGACGAGTCGCCCGGATACGTCTCCGGCGTCCTCTCGCGGATCGCCGGCCTCCAGGACTGAGCCCTGCCCCGGGGTCCGCACGGACCCGGGGGCGGGCCTAGACTGACTGCAGGAGCACATTCCTTTAACACCGTCCGGGAGGCGGGGAAGGACACACCATGAAGCAGCGCACCGTGCTCGACGGACCCGAGGTCCGTCGCGCACTCACACGCATCGCGCACGAGGTGCTCGAGGCGAACAAGGGACCCGAGGGGCTCATCCTTCTGGGCATCCCCACCCGCGGCGTCCCGCTCGCCGCGCGCCTCGCACAGGCGATCGCCCAGATCGAGCCGTCCGTCGACGCAGCGGACCTCGCGGGCGGCCTCGACATCACGATGCACCGCGACGACCTGCGCTCCGGCCCGCCCCGGCCGGTCTCGCCCACCTCGATCCCCGGTGGCACGGTCGACGGGCGCACCGTCGTCCTCGTCGACGACGTGCTTTTCTCCGGGCGCACGATCCGGGCAGCGCTCGATGCGCTCTCGGCCATCGGCCGCCCGGCCGCCGTGCGGCTGGCCGTCCTCGTGGACCGCGGTCACCGGCGCCTCCCGATCCGGGCCGATCACGTGGGCAAGAACCTGCCCAGTGCGCTCGATGAGCGGGTGGGCGTGCGCATCGCGGAGATCGACGGCGAGGACTCGGTGACGATCACGGGAGCCGGGGAGAGCGCATGAAGCACCTCCTCTCGACCGCCGACCTCACCCGCGGCGAGGCGATCGACCTCCTCGACGTCGCCGAGCAGATGACACTCGTGAGCACCCGTGAGGTCAAGAAGCTCCCGGTCCTGCGCGGCCACACCGTCGTCAACCTGTTCTTCGAGGACTCGACGCGCACGCGGATCTCGTTCGAGGCGGCCGCCAAGCGGCTCTCCGCGGACGTCATCACCTTCTCCGCCAAGGGTTCCTCCGTGTCGAAGGGCGAGAGCCTCCAGGACACCGCGCAGACCCTGTCCGCGATGGGCGCGGACGCGATCATCATCCGCCACAGCGGCTCGGGCGCACCGCACCGACTGGCGCACGCGGGCTGGATCGACGCGCCCGTCGTGAATGCCGGGGACGGGACGCACGAGCACCCCACGCAGGCCCTCCTCGACGCCTTCACCCTGCGCCGTGTCCTCGCGGGCGCGCCCGCCTCCCAGCCGCACGACGGCGCGACCGGG
>DWZY01000290.1 GCA_019117325.1 Candidatus Brevibacterium intestinigallinarum | reverse complement strand
CGGCCATAGGAAGGCGCGCTGCCTCGAGCTCGGTGCTCTAGCGCCCCGTATGTTGCACACATCTTCCCTGCTGTCCTGCCCTCTATTGAATCCCGAGTCACCGCTGCGTTTCACGTGAAACATTTCAAGCGGATCCAGCACGAGCGTGTCCAGATGAGGGAGTGTCTCTACGTGCGCCGGCACAATTGGTAGCGCAATGGATAGATTGATGACGGGCGCCTTCAGCATGACGGCTGAAAGGCGGCTTTCGCGGCGCGTAGTACCGGCTGGAGCACCAACGATCGGAGATGAGTCGTCGGGCCGCAGGCAATCGGCCTGAAGCGTGCAGATTGGGGGCTGCCGCACACGGCACGTGGCACGGGACCTGGCGCACACGGCACGTCGCATGCGGCCTGCTGTGTCCGGCTCGGGGCTCGTGAATATGCGACAAGGACGGTGTTGCTACCGCCTATTGTCGCGCGCAACGGTGTCTCTGGACATGAGTCGCCATCCATGTTTCACGTGAAACAGGCCGGCGCGCGTTGGGAATCGACCGCGGCGAATCACACGCTTCAAACACTGCAACGCGCCCACAAGGCTATCTGTTCGAGTGGCATCGCGCGCGCGCACGCGAGTCGGGCCTTCGACTCAAGAATGGGAAAGCGTGACCGTTACGCGCCGATGGCTATCCACCATGACACTGTCGGCCGCGCACACGCTCTGCAATTCAGCGCCCAACACGTCACGCCAGACGGGTGTCGCGATGCCAAGGACGTACAGCAGCAGGCGTCACCTCTGCGTTCTGACTGCGTCGACTGGGGCGGAAGCGGAACACGACCGTGAATGAAGCGTGGGCCCCAGTCAGTGACCGGGGCCCACGCTTCATTCGTTCACGTTGCGGCTGATAGGCGTACCGGAGCTACTGCTCTGACGCATCCAAACCGAGCAGAGAGAGGATCCGAGCAAGGTCCTCTCCGTTGGCGAACTCCACAGAGAGCTTTCCCTTGCGCTTGCCCATGACGACGTTGACCCGAGTCTCGAGGCGATCACCCAGATTCCGTGCAAGCTCCGCCAGCTCTGGATCTGCTTCCCGCGTTCCACGTGAAACGGCAATGCGATCACCACGGTTCAGGAGAATCACGGCCTCTTCCGTCGCACGAACCGAGAGCCCCTCTGCGACGACCCGCTGTGCCAGCTGCTCCATGTCCGCGCCGTCGTTGAGTCCCAGCAGCGCTCGCGCATGTCCACTGGAGAGAACGCCAGCCGCAACCCGCCGCTGCACCATCGCGGGCAGCTTGAGGAGACGGATGGTGTTGGAAATCTGCGGACGAGAGCGACCGATTCGCTCTGATAACTCTTCCTGCGTGCAGTTGAAGTCCTCGAGCAGCTGTGCGTAGGCAGCCGCCTCTTCGAGAGGGTTCAGATCGACACGGTGGAGGTTCTCCAGCAGGGCGTCGCGCAGGAGGTCGTCGTCAGCGGTCGCCCGGACGATCGCGGGGATCGTAGTCCGGCCCGCCTCCTTGGATGCGCGGTAGCGGCGCTCACCCATGATGAGCTCGTAGTGACCCGGAAGGTCCGGCCGGCGACGCACGACGACGGGCTGGAGGACACCGATCTCACGGATGCTGGTGACCAGCTCATCGAGAGCGTCCTCATCGAAGACATCGCGGGGCTGCCGGGGATTGGGTCGGATGAGATCAAGGTCGATCTCACCGAACGTCGTGCCGGGGACAGGGACCAGCTCATCCTCGCCGACATCGTCGGTCGCATCCATCGAATCCTCGACATCGCGATCCGCGTGCGCGGCGTCAATGCTGGCGGTGACCTCATCGACAGGATCAACGTCTGTCGCAGTGGCATCACCGACGGGCTGCTGTGCCGACTCGTCCTCCGGCACCACACGATCTGACGGGTGCGTTCGGACCGTTTCACGTGAAACGTAGATGCCGTCGCGCGTTTCATCCACAGCGTCATCCACAGCTGATGATATTGATGCGTCTGCGCTCTGTGCGGCATTCGAAGTGTCATGAGTGTTCGAAGTGTCAATAGAAACCGGCTGCGAATGCGTTTCGATTGCTGCAGTATCAACCGTTGTGGCGTCGTGTGATGCAGAATTCGCCGACTGCTCGATCGCCTCAGCGGGCTCCGCCGCGGTGGGTGCGCTCTTCCCAGCCGCCCTGGCAGCCGGCTTCGTTGCTGACCCGCTCGCCTTCGGTGCAGACGTCTTGGACGGGGTCGACTTCGCCGGAGTTGCCTTCGCCGCTGACGTGCTCTTCGATGCTGTCTGCTTCGCGGCAGTCGTCTTCGCTGCGCCGGACCGTGTCGAGCTCGCCTTCGTGGTCGATGCGCTCCCGGTCGCAGCGCGTGAGGAGGAGCCGCTCGTCGAAGACTTCGTGGTCCCCGTCTTCGTGGTCCCCGTCTTCGTGGCGCCGGCCTTCTGCGTCGTGCTCCTGGTGGAGCTCTTGGAGGTCGAGGAGCGCCGGCTGGCCTGCGCCCGTCGCATGGACTCGGCTGGATCCGACGACGTGGCCGGTGCGGCCTCGGCAGAGGCCTGCTCCTCTGCCACGTCCTCGGCGCGCTCACCCCGGGGGAAGAAGACGTCCGACGGTCGGCCCGTCTCCTGGCTGGGGATCAGCGAGCCCAGACCCCGACCCAGACCACGACGCTTCTCAGCCATTCCTGATTCCTCTCAATGAGATCTCCTCGGCTGCCTCGCGATAGGACAGGGCGCCGGACGAATTGGGTTCATACGTGACCACGGTCTTGCCGTAGCTGGGGGCCTCGGAGATGCGGACCGATCGCGGGATGACGGTCTCGAGCACCTGGTCGGCGAAGTGTGTGCGGACCTCGTCCGCGACCTGAGCACTGAGGCGCGTGCGCCCGTCGTACATCGTGAGCAGGACCGTCGAGATCCAGAGCTCCGGATTCAGATGCTGCTGGATCATCTGGATGCTCTTGAGCAGCTGGCTGACGCCCTCCAGTGCGTAGTACTCGCACTGGATGGGGATGAAGACCTCGCGGGCAGCGACGAACGCGTTGACGGTCAGCAGCCCCAGGCTGGGCGGGCAGTCGATGAGCACGTAGTCAACGCGGCTCCCTGCGGCCTCCCGTTCCTCGAGGAACGCCGTGAGCGCGCGGTGCAGCCGCATCTCCCGGGCAACCTTCGAGACCAGCTCGATCTCAGCACCCGCCAGATCGATCGTGGCCGGCACGCACAGGAGGTTGTCGAACTCCGGGGACTGCGCGACGACATCGCTGATCGCGTAGTCGTTGATGAGGACCTCGTAGATCCCATCGACGCCCACCGAGTGGTCGATCCCCAGAGCGGTGCTGGCGTTGCCCTGCGGATCGATGTCGACGACCAGGACCTCGAGCCCGTGCGTGGCCAGCGCGGCGGCGATGTTGACGGTCGTCGTCGTCTTGCCCACACCGCCCTTCTGGTTGGCCACGGTGAGGATCCGTGTCTGCAGGGGCGGGGGGAAGGAGGTCGACGCCAGTCGCTCGGCACGTCGATGATCCCGTGCGATCTGAGCGCCGAGCGGCGTCGACTCGTCCATAAGAGGCATGTGGGACACTCCACGATCGCTGAATCTGGGGGTACTGGGACAGTCTACGTGCACCAGTGGACTCAGCCCGGGAGGCCCGCCCGATCAGCCGCGGCGCAGCTCCACCACTGTCGTGGGCGTGGGGAGATCGTCCCCGCCCAGGGAATGGATAGTGGGTCCGGAGAGCCTGCGCTTGCGGATGATCCGCGCGGCCTTCTCCAGCTCCGCATCGACCGAGGCACCCTTGATCGCGAGGATCCGACCCTCCGGTCCGAGGATCGGCACCGCCCACTCGATGAGCGTCGTCATCGCCTTGACCGCACGCGCGGTCACAACGGTGAAGATCTCCTCGTCGACCAGGTCCTCGACCCGCGCGCGGACGATCCGCACGTTCTCAAGGCCCAGATCGTCGACGACGTCGCGCAGCCATTCGACCCGGCGCTCCATGCTCTCGATGAGGACGAAGGACGCGTCAGGACGTGCCAGTGCCCACGGGATGCCGGGGAGACCCGCACCGGAGCCGATGTCGCCCACGACATCGCCCTCGTGCAGCAGCGAGGCGGCCACGCCGCAGTTGAGGATGTGCCGGGTCCACAGCCGCGGCAGCTCGCGCGGGCCGATGAGGCCCCACTCGACACCGGTGGTCGCCAGGTGCTGCGCGTAGCGCTCCGACAGCTCCAGGCGGTCACCGAAGACTTCCTGGGCAAGTGCGGGGCGCTCCTCGAGCTCCCTATCGATCTCCTCGCGCGGGGCGGACTCCCAGTCCTGCGGTCCCTCGACCGCGTCCGGCGTGCTCACGCCGGGTGCACGACGACGTGGCGGCGGTCGCCCTCGCCCTCGGACTCGGACCGCATGCCCGCCTGCGCCACGACATCGTGGACGACCTTGCGCTCGAAGCTGTTCATCGCACGCAGCGCGACCGGCTCACCACCGGTGCGGACGTCATCGATCGCCTTCTCTGCGACACGGCGCAGATCGTCCTTGCGACGATTGCGGAAGCCGTCCACGTCGAGCATGAGCCACGAGCGCTGCCCGGTCTGGGTCTGGACCGTCAGGCGCGTGAGCTCCTGGAGGGCGGAGAGCACCTGGCCATCGCGTCCCACCAGGGCGCCCAGCTCGTCGCCGCCGTCCTCGTTCACGATGGCGACCTGCGCGCGGCCGTCCGCCACATCGATGTCGATGTCACCGTCGAGGTCCGCGATGTCGAGGAGCTCCTCGAGGTAGTCGGCGGCGATGTCGCCCTCCTCCTCGAGCAGCTGAGTGCGGCTGCGGCGGTCGCCGCCCTGGTCCGTGCCGTCCTCGGCGGGCGAACTCGCGACCGCGTCGACCGGTGCGTCCGCGTCCTGCGCGGTCGCCTGATCCGTCGTCGTCTCCGTCGACTCACTCATCGTCGTTCCTCCCTGTCCTGCGGATCCGTGCGGCGCGGGCCGCGCACGTCACTTCTTCCGCTTCTTCTGCTTCTGGCGCTTGGCGCTCATCGGCTGCTGCCTCTGGCCGCTCTGCTTCTTCGCAGCGGCGTCGTCCTCGTCCTCGTCCAGCGCGATCGGCTGCGCGCCCGGCAGCGGCGACTTGCCCTTCCGCGCACGGCGCTCCATGAGGTCGCGCTCGGCCTGCGATCCGGGGGTCGGCATGCTGCGGATGACGATCATCTGCTGCACCATCGTCCACGTGTTCGAGACGAGCCAGTAGATGAGGACACCCAGCGGGAAGTAGATGCCGCCGATGCCGAAGACCACCGGCATCAGGTAGAGCATCATCTTCTGCTGCTGCATGAACGGGTTGTCCAGCGCGGCCTCGGACATGTTCTTGGTCATCATCTGGCGCTGGGTCCAGAACTGGGTGCCGGCCATGATGACGATGAGGACCGCGGTGAGCAGCTTCGTGCTGAGGTCACCGGTCAGGAACGTGGCGGAGAGCGGGATCCCGAAGACGGAGGCGGAGTCCATCTGGGTCGCGAGCTCGACGGTCATACCGCCCACGGCGTCGATCTCGCCGGCGGCGACGCGCGGCACGTTGTTGATGACGCGGAACAGGCTCAGGAAGATGGGCATCTGGATGAGCAGCGGGAGGCAGGAGGCGAAGGGGCTGGTGCCGTGCTTCTTGAAGAGCGCCTGCTGCTCCTCGACCATCGCCTGGCGGGAGAACTGATCCTTCTTGCCCTTGTACTTCTTCTGGAGCTTCTGCAGCTCCGGCTGGATCATCTGCATCTTGCGCTGCGACTTGATCTGCCGCACGAAGAGGGGAACGAGCGCTCCTCGGACCACGACCGTGAGGCCTGCGATCGACAGCACCCACGTGAAGCCGAACGCCGGGTCCATCCCCAGGGTCGTCAGCAGCTCATGGAACAGTGCGAGGATCCACGCAACCACCCACTGCAGGGGGTAGAGAAGCGTATCGAAGAAGCCCATTCACTCTCCTCGGCCCCGCACGGTCGTCCGCCCCGGGCCCTTGTCAGTCTTTACCGCTCTTACATTCTGCCATTGTCGGAGGCGCCGTCCGGCCCCCAGATGAGGGCGCTGCGCCTCTGGAGCACGGAGCCCTCCACGTGGTCGACGCCGCCGCGTGAGAAGGGGTTGCACCGCAGCACGCGCCAGGCCGCCATGAAGCTCCCGCGGACGGCACCCTTCACCTCGAACGCATCGAGAGCGTACTTGGAGCAGCTGGGATAGTACCGACAGACATCGCCGTACAGCGGCGAGACCACCCGTCGGTAGGCGCGCATGAACCACACGAAGGGCATGCGCGGCGCGATCCGCAGGATGTGCCAGAACCGTGCGGCACCGCCGGCGGGCATCGGGGGCAGCGACGACTCCGTGTCCTCACCCGCGCGCATCGGACTCCTCCGCCGGCAGTCGCTTCCTGGCCCGTGCCAGCGCTCGGTCGAGGGACTTCACGAGGGTCGGATGGTCCGCGTCGGCCGCCGCCGGCAGCGCCCGGATGACGAGGAGCTCGCCGTCCGCCATCTCCCGCAGGTGCTCCGCGGCCCAGGCTCGAGCCCGCCGCTTCACGAGGTTGCGCGTGACGGCATTGCCCACTGCCTTGGAAACGACGAATCCCACGCGCGGGGCGTGGGATTCGCGGGTGCGCACCAGGTGCGCGAGTGCATGTCCGCTGGTCCCCTTCACGCCCGTCCGGAAGGCGGTGCGGAAGTCGACCGGGTCGCGGAGCCTGTTCTCACGAGGCAGCACGGCAGGCCGTCGCTGCGAGCGATCAGGCCGTCAGCGCGCGGCGTCCCTTGCGGCGACGACCGGCCAGGATCGCGCGACCCGCGCGGGTGCTCATGCGCTGGCGGAAGCCGTGCGTCTTGGCGCGCTTGCGGGTGTTGGGCTGGAAAGTATGCTTGCTCACTTCTTGCTCCATCGATCGTCGTCAGGCAGCGGGTGCTGCCGACTGCGGTTCCAGTTGCGGCGGGGCAGGCCGAACCACCGAGCTCATCGCTTCTGCGCACTGATGGAGTCGTCCGATCGCCACTCCTGCGTCGAGGGGAACACGGGGAAGTGCGCACATACCGGGGCATGGACCCGCAACACAGGACACTCCATCGTAGGGCGACCGCAGAGGGCGGTCAAACCGGGAAAGGCGCCCCGCCGCCGCATGTCACGCACGTCACGCACCAGCGACCTGCGTGCGAACGGAGGGCGAACAGCGAGTGACATGCACCGTGCACAGAGTTGTTCACAGCAGCGGTGAACAAGCCGGTCCACAAACGACACGGATGTGATTTCCACACGTTTGTCCACTGATGTGGATGATTCCGCGCCTTGCGTGGTCTGCATGCACATTCTGTGGAAAACTGTGTGGACGTCATTCGGGCTTCGATCCACAGATGTGGGCAACGGGCGCTGGGGAATGACATGAACGCTGGCCATGGGAGGACGAGGATGGAGTCGACGCACGATCCGGAGCAGATCTGGACCTCAGTCCTCACGAATCTGCTGAACGACCCCTCGATCCTGAATCAGCAGAAGGGATTCCTGGCCGGCGCGATGCCCAAGGGGATGATCGGCGACTCGATCTATGTGCTGGCCGCGCCCTCGGAACTGCACCGGAAGCACCTCGAGACTGATCTGCGCGAGCCCATCACACGTGAGATCGGCAACCTCGTCGGACACGAGGTGACCCTTGCCATCGCGGTGGGCGCCGCACTCACAGAACCTGCCACCGTCACCGCAGGTCCCGAGGACGGCGGCCCGCCGCCCGCAAGGGTGGCCCCCTCCCCGCAACAGGCCGCCGCACCCGCCGCTGTGCCCCCGACCGCAGCACCTCCCGTCGTCGACGCGCTCGACTCGCTCGCGGACGCCGCGATCGGGTCCGCCGGAGCCGCGGCCGCCATGAGCGCCCCGCCCGCCGAATCCACGGTCGCACCGGCGGGCTCCGCCCCCGCGGCAGCCGCGCGCGAGGCCGAGGCGGCCGCTCCCGCGAACCCGGCCCCCGCCTCGGCGGCTGGGGACCTGCTGGGAACCGAACCGGACCTGGGCCACGGCAGCGCCCCCCAGCGGTGGGCGGCCACGCCCCCGTCCGCACCCGGTGCCCCCGCGCCCTTCTCGCACACCGGGACCCCGGCCCCGCACGGACCGGACGGCGAGAGCTCGACGAGCCTCCTCAACCCCAAGTACACCTTCGACGCGTTCGTCGTGGGCGCCTCCAACCGGTTCGCCCACGCGGCGGCCTTCGCCGTCGCGGAGTCGCCGGCGAAGGCGTACAACCCCCTCTTCATCTACGGGGACTCGGGCCTGGGCAAGACCCACCTGCTCCACGCGATCGGCCACTACTCGCAGCAGCTCTACCCGGCGATCCGCGTCCGGTACGTGTCCAGCGAGGAGTTCGTCAACGACTTCATCAACACGGTCGGGTCGCAGACGACCTCGAACACGCTGCGGCCGGCGTTCCAGCGGCGCTACCGCGAGATCGACATCCTCATGATCGACGACATCCAGTTCCTGCAGGGCAAGGACGCGACGATCGAGGAGTTCTTCCACACCTTCAACGCGCTGCACAACGAGGACAAGCAGGTCGTCATCACGGCGGATCACCCGCCCAAGATGCTCAAGGGCTTCGAGGAGCGGCTGCGCTCGCGCTTCGAGTGGGGCCTGCTGACGGACGTCCAGCCGCCGGACCTGGAGACGCGCTTCGCGATTCTGCGGAACAAGGCGTTCACGGACCGCCTCGATGTCCCGTCGGAAGTGCTCGAGTACATCGCCAGCCGGGTCTCGTCGAACATCCGCGAGCTGGAGGGCGCGCTCATCCGCGTGACTGCCTTCGCCAACCTGAACGACCAGGTCATCGACGTGGGCCTGGCGGAGACGGTCCTCAAGGACTTCATCGTCCAGGACGACACCCCGGAGATCACGGCGGCGGACATCATGGGGCAGACCGCGGCCTACTTCTCCCTCTCGATCGAGGATCTGCAGAGCGGCAGCCGCTCGCGCACGCTCACGACCGCCCGGCAGATCGCGATGTACCTGTGCCGCGAGCTCACCGATCTGTCGCTGCCCAAGATCGGGCAGGAATTCGGTGGTCGCGACCACACGACGGTCATGCACGCGAATAAGAAGATCAAGACGCAGATGGCGGAGCGACGCACGCTCTACACCCAGGTCACGGAACTCACGAACCGCATCAAACAGCAGCATCGACTCTGAAACGATGAATACACAGGTGTGGACAACTCTGTGGGAAACGCCGCATGGGCCGTGGACCGCGACGGGGACGGACGCACGTCGGCCTGGTGACGCCTGTGGGTCACATCGATGTCATTACACATCCGTGCACCGGCGGTCCCCGCTGCATGCACAGTGCATCCACGGCGGTGCAGAGCCCTCCTGCCGCGTGATTCCGCGGCGGGAGCGGATCCATCCACAGGTTCCACAGGACCTACTACTGAGAACTCTATTCACTCAACGATCCTTCTTCGGCTGACCGCGCACTGCATCGAGCTCGACCATGTCATTCACTTCTCGCACGACTGCGGGTGTGCAGACATGCACACTGCCCGTGGAGCGAATCGAACATCGGTGATCATGCCGGGTGGAGGATGTCAACGTTCCACGCCGGTGAGCACTCGCACTCGGTGCGCCGCATCCTGACCGTGGGGTAGAGTGCATTCCTGCCCGGCCGCCTGTCCGCGGGTCCCAGCGACAGGCTTCCGCGCACCAGAGGTCCCCGTGCGAACCGCAGGAGTGTCGTGAACGCAGCATCCGAGCAAGTGAAGTTCCGAGTCGAGCGCGACGTGCTCGCTGAAGCTGTCACCTGGACGACCAAGGCGCTGCCCCAGCGACCCGCGACCCCCGTCCTCACCGGCGTGCTCATCACGGCGGAGTCCGACGGCACGGTCCGCCTGGCGGTCTTCGACTACGAGGTCTCCTCGCGCACGGAGTTCAGCGCTGAGGTCGAGGCCCCCGGCACGTTCCTCGTCTCCGGCCGTCTCCTGGCAGATATCTCGAAGGCTCTGCCCAACCAGCAGGTGACGCTCGAGCTGAACGGCGGCA
>DWZY01000289.1 GCA_019117325.1 Candidatus Brevibacterium intestinigallinarum | reverse complement strand
CGTGACCAGCTCGTCGAATCGATCCGTCTGCGCGAGCAGCGCTTGGCCGCCGGGATCGACGAGCTCGTCGGGCGACTGCACCCCAAGGCTCTCACCGCGCGCGCGGCGGATTCCGCGCGCTCGCTGGTGATCGACGAGCAGGGGTCCCCCAAGATGGATCGCCTCGCGCTGGTGGGCGGCGGCCTGCTGGTCGCTGTTGCGACGATCGGGTTCTTCGCCAGCCGGGGCGGGCGTGGCTGACGGCTCTGCGACTGGCGTGCCCGCGGCCTCGGGCGGGGAGGAGACCGCTCCCGAGGTCCGCATCCGCATGCTGCACGACCGGCTCCTGGTCTGCCCGGAGAAGGAGGCGGGGGAGCGCACGTCGTCCGCCGGCATCCTCATCCCGGCGACCGCAGCCGTGGGCAAGCGGCTGGCCTGGGGCACGGTGTCCGCTGCCGGTCCGCTGGTGCGGCAGGTGGAGATCGGTGACTCCGTCCTCTACGACCCGGACGGGCTGTCCGAGGTCGAGCTGGAGGCCAGGACCTTCGTCCTGCTGCGCGAGCGCGACGTCCACGCGATCGCGGAATCGGACACGGATGAGGCGACCGGCCTCTACCTCTGAGTCTCAGGCCGCGCGTCTGCAGCCGCCGCGCTGATCTGCGAGACGGTCCCCGGACACGGTGTCCGGGGACCTTCTGCTGTGTGCTGCCGGGTGCAGTGGAGTTATAGGCCTGTCCGGCTCAGGCCATTCGGGAATGACGAAGGCCCGCCGCCAGCTGGTGCTGGTGGCGGGCCTTCGTGTTCTGTACACCCCCCGGGACTCGAACCCGGAACCCACTGATTAAGAGTCAGTTGCTCTACCAATTGAGCTAGAGGTGCGCAACGAGAGATAACTATACCCACGATGGGACCTCGGTCCAACTCGAGAAAGCCCTCGCGGCAGAAGAGTGGTGCGTCTCACGCGATGGGGTTGACTCTCAGCGTCCACCCCTCCTGACGCGTCCCCCTGCTGGTGCCGGATGCGCATGCAGGTTGCAGGTTCTCAGCATCGTGCTACTGTGTTGATCTGTGAGCCAGTTCTCAGCTGGCTCTCAGTTCGGTTGAGTTCCGCCGCAGAGGCTTCGGTCCGCGGAAACTCACGTCGGAGTGCTCCAGGCCGCTCAGCGCTGTCGAGCCACGCCCATCCAGGGCGCCGACCTCGCACCAGAGAGACCCGGACAGGAGTGTGCCCGCACACTCCTGCGACGCCCCCTGCCCGGGGGCAGCCGGGCAGGCCGCAGCGGCACGACGACGGGAAGGATGTGGTCGCAGGACACAGGGGCATATTCGCGCGTCACATCGATACCTTCCGCGGAGTCACGCCCCCGCGGGACGGGACGTGCAGGACCGAGCACCGGCGGGCTTCCCGCCCGGTGCACAGATTCTCACCCAACGTCAAGAGGGAGGTGGCGCATGAATGACTCCTCACCGGTGCAGTTCGGCGCCGTGACTGTTGTTCTGCTGCTGGTGCTGTTCTACGGCGGCACCTACTGGATCTCGCGAGGCATCCGGAAGAAGAAGGAGAACGCCGACGAGTACATGACCGCCGGCAACAAGATCGGGTTCGGCATCTCTGCCGCGAGCATGACGGCGACCTGGATCTGGGCGTCGTCGATGTACGCGTCCGCCGCATCCGGATACCAGTACGGCATCTCCGGACCCATCCACTACGGGCTCTGGGGAGCCCTCATGATCCTCTTCATCTACCCCTTCGGCCGTCGCATCCGCACGGTCGCGCCGCGAGCGCACAGCATCGCGGAGGTCATGCACGCCCGCCACGGCCGCTCGAGCCAGCTCATGCTGGCCGGCTCCAACGTGGTCGGCAGCGTCATCAGCCTCATGTCGAACTACATCGCGGGCGGCGTGCTCATCTCGATGCTGTCGCCCTTCACATTCATCCAGGGTGTCCTGGCCGTTGCGGCCGGCGTCCTGCTCTACACGCTGTGGTCCGGCTTCCGCGCGTCCGTCCTCACGGACTTCATCCAGGTCATGGCGATGCTGGGCGCGGTCGCGATCATCGTGCCGTTCATCTTCTTCGCGGCGGACTTCCCCTCCGCCTTCGAGACGGGTGCCGCGAACCTCACGGCGGAGCAGGGCAACTTCTTCTCCAGCGAGGCGTTCCTGGGCCAGGGTGCCCCGTACATCGCCGCCGTCCTCGCGTACGCGATCGGCAACCAGACGATCGCGCAGCGCCTGTTCGCGGTGCGGGAGGACCTCATCAAGCCCACCTTCATCACGGCCACGGTGGGCTACGGCGCGATGGTCATCGGCGTGGGCATGCTGGGAGTCCTGGCGCTCTACCTGGGCTTCGAGCCCACCGGCGGAGACGTCAACAACATCATCCCGGAGATGGCTGCGAGCTACCTGCCGGGCATCCTCCTCGCCCTGTTCTTCATCATGATCATCGGCGCGCTGTCGTCCACGGCGGACTCCGACCTCGCCGCTCTGTCGTCGATCATGATGGCTGACATCTACGGCCAGAACGTCGCGGGCAAGGAGAAGGCGGATCCCAAGAAGATGCTGTTCATCGGTCGGGCCACGATGGTCGCGGCGTCTGCCGCGGCGGTCGCGTTCGCCAGCCTGCAGCTCAACATCCTCGATCTGCTGGTGTTCGTGGGTGCGCTCTGGGGCGCCCTCGTGTTCCCCGTGCTGGCGAGCCTCTACTGGGGCAGGGTCACGAACCGGGCGTTCACGGTGTCTGTCATCGCGGCTCTCGCGCTCTTCATCCCCGTGCGCTTCGAGCTCGTTCCGCTGGCGGGCCCCATCGGCCTGCTCGTCGACGTGCTCTCGGCGGTGGGAATCGCCGTGGTGCTGGGTCTCATGGCGTTCGGCTTCTTCGGCCTGCGCGTGGCGCAGATCGTCGCCGGTGCGGCCTTCCTGGTGTCGCTGCCCTTCGTCATCGGCTTCCTCCACGACTACGCGACACTGAGTGCCTCGCTCGTCGCCTACGCGGTGAGCACGCTCGTGTGCATCGCGATGTCCTTCCGGCAGAAGGATGATTTCGACTTCTCGCTCATCCGGAAGCGGACGGGAGACTTCGACGAGTCGGAGGATGATGCTGCGGAGATCGCCGCGGCGGACGAGGCGGAGCGCGTTCCCCAGGGATCCCGCAGCCGCCAGAACGGGCTCGACGACCAGGAGGAGATCCGATGACCATCACGACACTCGCACTCACCGCCTACACCCTCATGTGGCCGGTCCTCGTGGCCGTGGTCATGCTCGTCATCGGCCGCGCCTTCTACACGGAGTGGAAGGACGCCCGAGACTCGGGCATCGACCTCGTCTGAGGGCGACGCACTCGGAGGGCGACCTCGTCCGAGGTCGCCCTCCGGGCTCGATGCCTCTTGCGGGTCCGTGCCGTGCGGGACCGGTCAGACGATGACCGCGCCCCGCGCGGCCAGCTCCTGCAGCGCGGCACGCGAGGACTCGTCTCCCACGCCCGCGACGAGCTCGCCCAGGATGCGCACCTGCGGCACGACGCCCACGGCATCCAGCCCGGATGCGCGGACGCAGTGATCGGTGGCGATGCCCGCGATGTCGAGCTGATCGACACCGTCCAGCAGGTCCGCCAGGCGCTCACCGGCATCGGTGATGCCCTCGAAGGCGGAGTAGCCGTGAGCGCCCTGCCCCTTCTTCACGTGGTGCGTGATCGCGGAGGTCGTGAGCGCGGGGTGGTAGGCCGCCCCGTCCGTGTCCGCCACGCAGTGGACGGGCCAGTTCGTCACGAAGTCCGGGTCTCCGCTCGCGAAGTGGCCGTCGTTGTCGCTGTCCGGATCGTGCCAGTCGCGCGAGGCGATGACGAGGTCGTACCGGTCCGAGTGCTCCGCCAGCAGGTCGGAGACGCCGCGGGCCACGGCCGCACCGCCGTCGACGCCCAGCGCACCGCCCTCGGTGAAGTCGTTCTGGACGTCGACGATGAGGAGAGCGCTGCGGGCGGTCATTCTGCGGCCTCGGCGGTGGTCTCCTCCGGCATCCGCTCGACGGGGAAGTGCAGGGCCCGGCGGTCCGTGATCGCCGCGCGGAAGCGAGCGACGAGCTCAGGGTCGGCCTCGGCGGTCGCCGCGTCCTGGCCCACGTACGCGAAGTGCAGGGGAGTGGCGGCGGTCAGGTAGAAGGTCCGGTAGCCCGAGGCCTTCCCGATGATGACGTGGAAGGTCACGCGGACGCCGCGGCCCGCGTCGAACTCCTCGAACAGGACCTGCTCGAGAGCCTTGGCCTCGTGGGCGGGGAAGGACAGGGCGAGGGGCTTCGCGGTGTCGGTCCCGTAGACGAACGTGCCCTGGGGTGCTGCCATCGGTGGTCTCCCTGGTGGGTCGGGCGACGCGCATGCGACGCGTGAGCGATGAGGGACCCGGTGCGGGCCCTGCCCCTCACGGTACGGGACGCACGGTCCGGCAGGACACTCGCGCGGATGCGGATCCGCTCAGAGTCAGGCCACTGCCCGGTCAGAAACCGGTACGTCGGCGTTCAGGGACGCGTGCGTCGCGCCATGAAGAGGACGAACCCGATCGCTGCAGCGCCCACGCCCACGAGCGCGATGACGGGCCAGGGGAACCCGCCCGAGGCCTCACCGGACTCGTTCGCCAGCACGTCCTCCTGCTCGACCCCGTCTGTGGGGTCGGCGGTGGGGACGGCTCCGTCCGGGGTGATCGCCGAGTCGCCCTCGACGCCCGGCGGCTGCGGCACGGGGTCGGAATAGTCGGGCCGGCCCTGTGACTGCGGCACCCAGTCCGACCCCGCTCCGGGGCCGGACGAGCGTCCGCCCTCGCGACCGTTGCCGGTCGACGGGTCGACGATGCGTCCGCGGCGGTCGCCGCCGCGGTCCGACCGGTCCTCGTCCTGTCCGCGTCCGTTGTCCGGGATGCCGCCGTCGCGGTCTCCCTCGTCACGGCCTCCCTGGTCGCGATCGCCGTCATCACGGTCGTCGTTGTCCTGACCGCCGTCGTCGTCGCCGGGATCCTTCGTGGGCGTGGGCGAGGCGCTGGGATCGTCTGTCGGTTCCTCGGTCGGCTCGTCCGTGGGGTCCACCGTCTCCGACGGGGTGGGCTCGTCCGTCTCCTCAGGCGTCGACTCTGGCGTGCGCTGCGGATCAGCGTCATGCGTGGGCGAGAGCTGCGGCTCTGTCTGCGCGGTCGAAGAGTCCTGTGCCGGAACCTCACCCGTCAGCGCGATCGCAGGGATGCCCACAGCCATTGGTGCGGCGAGGAGCGCGAGCGCGACGGCTGCGGACGCGACCGGGCGAGCGTGCTGAGGTGTGGGCAACAGGCGAGCTTTCTGTGGCGGGGGAGCCGGGCAGTCGTCCCATCGTACGCAGGCGGGAGCCGTGCGCGCGATCACTCCGTGGTCAATATGTACAAATCCGGGGTGCAGGACGGCGGGCGGTGAGGCCCAGTCTCACTCCGAGAGGTGCGCGGTGATCTCATCAGCGCTGGACCGTGTGATCGCCATGCGGCCGTCATCGGTGACCGCCAGCAGGTCCGCCGAGGTCGAGAACGCCGTGGGCGCATCGGTGAGGGTGTCCGCCGCGATGACGGGCTCGCCCCGCAGGGTGCCCGGCACCAGATCGCCGCGCGGTTCGCCCAGCTGCATGCCGGACTCAGCGCCGTCCAGGACGAGGAGGCCGGTCTCCATGCTGTAGAGGTACGGGCCGATCTGCGCGAGCTGGAAGCCCTGGCCGCGGACCCAGCTCGCCTCGCCCACATCTGCGCTGGAGACCTCGTTGATCGAGGTGACCGAGCCGTCGTCCAGGCTGTGGACCACCAGCTGGAGGCGGTGGCCGCTGCTGGTCGTGGCGCTGGGGTCGCCCCACACGCTGATCGCCAGGCCGTGCCCCGCGGACTTCCAATCCTTGATCTCCAGGCCGTCGCCGGGGCTCTCCAGCTCGACCTCGGACTGCTCACCGGTGGTGATGTTCGTGTGGATGACGGGTCCGTCGAAGGGTGCGCTGACGAGGTCTTCGCCGTCCAGCGCCATGGGGGTGGAGCCGGGCGGCGGCGTGGGGATGCGCTCGAGTCCCTCCGCACCCAGCGTGCTGAGCGCGTTGCCGTCACGGATGAGGATCGCGGTGCCGGCGGAGGAGAGCCCGGCGGTCTCGGGCAGGTCGTACTCGACGGGCTCCGATGCGCCGTCGAAGAGCGCCTGCACGGTCGTGCCGTGCTGCCACACGAGTGCCCCACGGCCGTCGACCTCCGTGTCCGCGGCGAAGGTGATGGGCTCGTTCGAGGAGTCGGAGAACCGGACGTCGCCGGACTTCGTGTCGAGGATCGACAGCTCGTCGCCGTCGACGACCAGCACCCCGCGCGAGGTCGCGGTCACGGAGGCGTTCTCCGGCACCGCGGTCTCCCAGGCGGCTGCCGTTGCGAAGCCGGGCACTGGTGTCGTGGAGGTGGCGAGCGTGAGCGGTGACCGTGTGGGCGCCTGCGTCTGCGCGGTGGGCGCGGAGGTCTCCGGCGTGGGGCTGCCGATGTAGGAAGGCAGGAAGAAGAGGACACCGGCCAGCATCATGAGTGCGATGAGGACGATGCTGGGCACGGTCAGCCGGGTGCTCGACCGCTTCGTGCGCGCGGGTGAGTGTGCTGAGGACCGGTCCCGGCCTCGGGCGGTTGCCGAGGTCGTCCGCGACCATCCGGTGCGGTGCGGCCCTGGGGTCCGCGGGTCGGATACCCGCGCCGTGTCGCCGGCGGGGGCGACGGTGGTGACGGGTCCGGAGAAGGGCGTGCCCACCGGATACGAGGCCGAGGCCGCGTCGAGTGCCGGCGAGAGGTCGAACGGTGCGGAGGTGGTCCCGCCCACGGTGGCGGACTGGTCCGGTGCGACTCCGACGGCCGCGGTCTGCAGGTCCCGTCCCGGTGCTGCGGTGGGCTCAGTCAGTGCGGGCCCGGACACCGGAGAATCGGATAGCGGAGACTCGGCGGGCTGGATCGCGCCGGTGGCAGAGATCGTTAGGGCGCGCAGGGACGTGTCGTCTGCGATCGCGACCTTGATGGGAGTGCCGGAGTCCCGGGCGGTCCTCGTCAGCTGCGCCAGCGCCGCCCCCAGATCAGGATGATCCGAGGTCAGGCCGGAGGCTGTCACCTGTGCGCTGCGATCTGGCGCCACGGTGATGCTCGCGTGCTGCATGAATGTCGGGACCTTCTGACTCCGGTGAGATGAGGGTGGACCCCGCGGGTGAGGCGCGGGATGGCCGGGCCGGCACAGGGCTGCCCGGCGACCAGCGGGACCCAGTCTAGGACGGGGTTCCGGCGGCGAAAGCCCTGCGGGAGCACTGAGTCCGAATAGTTACCAGGTTGTGCGGTCACCGTGATCCGAGGTGTGATGCGGTGCATGGTCCGCCGAGTGGCGAACGGATGAGGAAGGGTCTAGACTATTCCTCGTTGCCTGCACGCGGGCGACGATGGTGGCTATAGCTCAGTTGGTAGAGCACCGCGTTGTGGTCGCGGGGGCCGCGGGTTCAAGTCCCGTTAGCCACCCCAAATGGGAGAGGTTCAAACCCTCGACAAGAGTAACCACTCTTTGTCCGGTTTGAGCCTCTCCCTTCTTCTTCGCTTCAGCGGCCCAGTTCGGAGCGTTCATCTGCTCCTCGGTATCGCAGAGTGAACCGAAGGGGCGCTCGTACTCGACGCGGACATCCCCGTCTTCCTCGATAAAGATCCTGTGGAAGAACGCCTGATTGCACAGTCGCCGGTTTGCGTCATCAGCACGCTCGTACACGCTGACGATGTTGGCAAGTAGCCCGAGCGAGTCATCGAGGTTTGCTCTCGCTGACGCATACTCATCGTGGTGCGCTTCGATTCGGTGCTGAATGTCTCCGATCTGATCCGCGATGCGATCTTGCTCCTGCTTTAACAGGGCTCATCGCAAATGAGAGTGTAGAAGTGGTCTGAATCCTCCGGTGTCCAGCAGTGCCCGGAGGAGGTAGTGGCCCAGATTCCGGAACCCCAGGGCCGTGCCCCTCAAATGCTCGAGGCGGCCGTTGATCG